>JAILIQ010000217.1 GCA_024695205.1 Lachnospiraceae bacterium | reverse complement strand
GGTGTCTCGGCTGCTTCGGCAATGAGATCTGCGAGACACCGCGAATATGAACCGCTGTGGAGCATGGCATGCTGATAAAGCCTTCCGAAGGAGCGTTTTAACTGCCAAAACGAGGGTCGGGACTTGTTCGTGACGGGTTTTCGTGGGAAAATGCAAACTAGGAAATTTTCAGCTGATTTATTGTGTGGTTAAAGGATGAAAACGGACAGGCTCATTATCGGTGCCGGATTATACGGCTTATATGCCGCTTTGTATTGCGCAAAGCAAGGATATAGTGTAGTTGTCATAGAATGTGAGAATGCACCGTTTAAACGTGCAACATATATTAATCAGGCAAGAGTTCATCAGGGATATCATTATCCGAGATCGATATCGACAGCACTGAAATCCGCCGGCTATTTTGAGCGTTTTAATGCGGATTATTCTTTTTGCATAAACAGGGAATTTGAACAGATCTACGCAACATCCAGCCATTTTTCATGGACTGACGGACAGCGTTTTAAAGAGTTTTGCAGAGCTGCAGGGATACCGTGCGAGGAACTCTATCCGGGCAATTATTTCAAAGAAGGCTTGTGTGACGGAGCATTTATGACCAGAGAATATACATATGATGCCGTCATCCTGCGTGACTATTTCTTATGTGAACTCGATAAGTACAGCAAGAGCGTTGAACTTAAACTGGGAGAGATGATCACAGGGATAAGCAGGGATGCCGATGAGTTTGTTGTAAGGACCCGGAGCGGCCTTGAGTATAAGAGCGGTTTTGTTCTTAATGCAACTTATGCCTCTACCAATCAGATATCCGAAATGGCCGGTTTTGAAAAGTTTAAGATCAAGTATGAGCTTTGCGAGATAATCCTTTGCGACGTCAATGAAAAAATGAAGAATATCGGCTTTACGGTAATGGACGGGCCATTTTTCTCGATCATGCCCTTCGGCAAGACCGGACTTCATTCTTTGACGTCAGTAACGTTTACTCCTCATACGACAAGTTATGATGCTGTTCCGAATTTCCAGTGCCAGAAAAACAAAGGCGGTCTGTGTTCCGGGAAGCACCTGGCCAATTGTAATGAATGTTCGGCGCGGCCACAAACGGCATTTCCTTATATGCGCAGTCTTGCTGAAAAGTATTTGCTGGAGGATTACAAATTCGAATACAAAGAATCACTGTTCTCGATAAAACCCATCCTGCTCAGTTCTGAGATAGATGATTCCAGACCGACCGTTATAAGAAAGTGTTCTGACAAACCGGTGTTTATCAGCGTCTTATCGGGAAAGATCAATACTGTTTATGATTTAAACGAGGTACTTGATAATGGATAACAGGGAAAAGAATTTTATATCCGCGGTCGTATACGTTCATAATGCCGAGGACAGGATCGGTGGGTTCATTAAGGAGCTCATACGTTTTCTTGAAGATAATTTTGAGAACTCGGAGATCATATGTGTCAATGACTTTTCGTCTGATTCCAGCGCGGATATAATCCGTGGACTGAGTACTGAGCCGAACCGTATGTGCATATCGCTTGTCAACATGAGCTATTTCCACGGCCTGGAATTAGCAATGAAAGCAGGAACAGATCTTTCCATAGGAGACTTTGTTTTGGAGCTCGACAGTACTTTTATGGATTACAGACCGGAAGCGATAATGGATGTCTACACTCGTGTCCTGGAAGGCTTTGATATAGTAAGTGCTTCTCCGGACCGCAAGGAGAAATTCTCATCAAGGATATTCTATAAAGTATTTGACTGTTTTACCCCGACCAACGTAATGATGCAGACTGAGACATTCAGGATCCTGAGCAGAAGGGTTATAAACAGAGTAAGCAATGAGAACAAGACCGTTCCTTACCGGAAAGCTCTGTATTCGACCAGCGGACTGAAGACCGATAATATCAGATATGAAGTTGTTAAAGACAAACTGAAAGATATGGATGCGGACGAAAAGAAGTACCGTACTTCTCTGGCGATTGATTCGCTGATACTTTTCACTAATCTCGGATATGAGTTTTCAAAGGTGATGTCTCTGTTTATGATCTTTATTACCGTAGTGGTACTGGTGTATACGGTAGTGGCATTTATCATCAGCAATCCTATAGAAGGATGGACGTCGACCATACTGTTCCTGTCTGTTGCATTCTTTGGCCTGTTCGTTATCCTTACCATAATAATCAAGTATCTGCAGATAATAGTCGAGCTTGTTTTCAAACGGAAGAACTATAGTTACGACAGCATAGAAAAACTGACAAAATGAGGACCGGATCAGCATGAAGAAATTAGTGTCTGTTATTGCACCGATGTATAACGAAGAAAAGATGGTGCATGTATATTGCGAAGAAACAATCAAAGTCTTATCACAGTTGAGTGACAGATATGATTTTGAACTGGTTCTCGTTAACGACGGATCGAAAGACAACACGTATCCCGTTATGCTCAGCGAACAGGCTGAACATTCCGATATTGTCACGACCGTGTGCCTTTCAAGAAATTTCGGTCTTGAAGGTGCGGTTAACGCTGGCTTGAGAAAGGCTGCCGGTGATGCGATAGTCGTAATGGATGCCGATCTTCAGGATCCGCCTTCACTTATTCCGGAAATGATCGCGAAATGGGAGCAGGGTGCTGACGTTGTGGTCGGAAGCAGAGCCAGCCGCAGAAGTGACAGCTTCTTTAAGAAAAGCACTGCAGGCCTTTATTACGGGATCATGAATTCTTATTCAGGAAGACTGAAGCTGGAAAAGAATGCTGCCAATTTCAGGCTTTTATCCAGAAAGGCAGTTGATCAGATACTTGCAATGCCCGAAGTAAACCAGGTCTTCAGAGTGTCGGTTCCTTTTGTCGGAATGAAGACGGAAGTTATCGAATACGACAGGGATAAAAGATATGCCGGAAAGACCAAATACGGATTAAGATCAATGATCTCGTATGCACTTGACAGCATAACCGGAATATCAGTTGAACCGCTGCGCAAGATAAGTGTCTTTTTGCCTGTAACCTTATTGATGTTCATCGGTTCTATAGTCGGGATCTTTTTAGCTCCGCCTGAGTGGACCGCGGCATGTGTTGTGATAATGACCGCATGCCTGCTTACCGGCTTTATACTTATCTCTCTGGCAGTAATGGCTGAATACATAGCGCAGATAATGATCGAAGCAAAGGGCAGGCCCACGTCTGTCATATACGAATATGAGCCTTGTAGGAACGTAAAAGAGAGGCAATAAGATGAATTATGTAAGAATGGGCTCTTCAGGCCTCAAATTAACGGAAGTAACATTCGGATCTGCACTGACGATCGGTACAGAATCGGTCGAGCAGTCTTATTCGGACAGAATGATAGATCAGGCGTGGAATCTCGGCATCCGTTCCTTTGACTTGTCCAACAATTACGGTTCCGGAGAAGCGGAACGCCTTGTGGGTAATTCACTGAAAAGGTACAACCGTGAGGAGTATGTGGTTTCAACGAAGGGCTCCTGGCCGATAGGTGATACGCCGTATCACAAAGGCTTATCGAGAAAACACATCATGTGGGCATTTGAGGAATCACTTAAACGCATGGGGATGGATTATGTGGATATCTACTATGCACACAGGTATGATCCTGAAACTCCCATGGAAGAAATAGTTAGAACATTTAATCATCTGATAGAAAGCGGAAGGGTCAGATATTGGGCGACTTCGGAATGGCCTGCCGAGGCTTTGGAGGAGTGCCACAGAACATGTGAGAGACTTAATCTCGAGAAACCTGTGATTGAGCAGTGTATATATTCTTTTGCTGTCAGAAAGACTGAAACGAACGGGGTTAAGGATTTCTGTAACAGGAACGGCGTGGGAATGCTCGGGTTTTCTCCGTTGTGCCAGGGATTGCTGACCGGCAAATACAGAAATGGAATACCCGAAGGATCCAGGGCTGCGAAAAGGGAGCAGCTTGGCTATGACAAGACAATGAACTTTTATGCCCAGAACAAGGAGCGTATTGACGGCTTTATCAGTGTGTGTGATGAATACGGCATCAGGCCGGTCGATGCGGCGATACAGTGGGGAATCAGAAAAGAGATATACCCGGTGCTGGGAGCAAGCAAACCGGAACAGCTGACAGATACATTGTCAGGATTGGAAGCTTCTATTCCTGAAGAGTTATGGACAAAACTGGAGAGTATCTGAATGAAACTGTCTGTTTCCAACATAGCCTGGACATCCGAAACCGATGTGGAAATGTATAAGCTGCTCTGTGATATGGGGTTTCAGGGACTGGAGATAGCTCCGACAAGGATATTTCCGCAAGAACCGTATGACCGCTTATCCGAAGCATCCGCTTTTGCTGCCGGATTGAAAAAAGAATACGGGCTTTCGATACCGTCCATTCAATCCATATGGTATGGAAGGAATGAATGCATATGGAGCGGGGAAAACGAGAGGAAAATCCTGGCCGGATACACTAAAAAAGCCGTGGATTTTGCTGCGGCCGTCAATTGTTCAAATCTGGTATTCGGGTGCCCGAGAAACAGGAATATCCCTGAAAACAGCAATGCAGATGCAGCGCATGAATTCTTTAAAGAAATAGGTGATTATGCGCATAGCAAAGGAACGTGTATAGGCCTTGAGGCCAATCCTCCAATCTACAATACCAACTTTATCAATACGACAAAAGAAGCTGTGGAGTTTATTTTGCAGACCGGTTCTGAAGGGCTCAGGCTCAATCTGGATCTGGGAACCATGATCTATAACAATGAAGATCTCGGTGTCTTGAACGGCAACGAAGATCTGATCAATCATGTTCACATCAGCGAACCCGGCCTGGCATCGGTAAGAGAAAGAAGCATTCACCGGGAATTGAAGTTCCTGCTGGAAGATACAGGATATCAGGGTTTTGTCTCTATTGAAATGGGTTCCAAGGTTTCCGGCCGTGAACTAAGGGATTCCATGAGTTATGTCACCAGCATTTTCGGATGATGAAAGTAAAAAACGGACCTCCCGCAAGTGCGGAAGGTCCGAGTAACACAAAAACTCAATACGGAGGAA
>JAILIQ010000215.1 GCA_024695205.1 Lachnospiraceae bacterium | reverse complement strand
TTCAATAAAATCCGCCACCTGTTCATCTGCCAGAAGATCATAAACGCTCGTCCCCTCATCGGGCAGGATGAACATCATCGACGAACCGTATCGATCGAAATATTTGTTGATAGCACCGAATTTATCACCGCAGAAGTAGGTATCTGTACCCGATATGTTCATGAAATCACACTGTATATCACCGTTTTCGGAGTGGAAAATGTCCTGCTTTGTACTGTTTTTGTTAAATTCACTCTGCCACTTGGCACAGAAACATACAGTTGTTGCAAGCGCCATAACAGTCTCCGGCGCAAATTCCAGTCCCGAGATCTGTTCCTTCAGTATCCCGTCAGTCTGATGATCGAGCCAGCTCCTAAAGGCTTCGGAATATTCATCTGATCCCATCTTTCCCGAAAAAGAAGATGCATAATAGTTCTTTGCAAGGCTCTCAAGAGTATCCTTTTTATAGCTTAAATCATCCCTCAACCATATTGATGAGGCAAGAATGCTTTTCATCTTGTCATCTGTGTAAACCCTGTTCCAAAGCCCCTTCACAAGTGTCCGAAGTTCTTCTATACTTCCTGTTCCGAGCAGGTCAAGCACCTGCTGTCTTGTATTGCCCTCCGAGGTTTCCGCCAGCATTCCAAGAGCTATATAAATGTTTATCGGAGAATATATCCTGTTCTCATGGTCATTTTCTTTAAGGAACTGATTCATCACTCTTGTATTAAAGCCAAGAATGCTTTTTCTTCCGGTATCCTGATCATATCCCTCGACATTTTTCTGTGCCGAACGCTGATTTCTCCATTCTTCTTCAGCCTTAAAATATGCTTCATTTTCATCCGGTCCCCACATGCCGTCACTGTCTTTATCAAAGTCATAAAAGTTGGGTTCCCTCATGATCAGAGGATATTCAGCCGTCGAGACCGCATAGGTTTTCAGTATCTCCGGTTCGGCCGGGCGATCAGAGCCCATATCCTTGTCGTCTTCAAAATCTGTGATGAAGAAATCAACATTGTTATCATCCGTATCCGTGCCCGGAATGGTATCGTTGATATTCTCATTTTCACCATTATTGGAACTGCCCTTCGAATTTCTGTCAGAACAGCCGGTGGTCACACACAGCATTGACAACACGATCAATAAACTAATGATTCTTTTCATAAGCACCTCCCTGTGGTTCTGTTATTTATCCCCAATGATCATTTCACGAAGCATGTCGGTATATTCCTGACGACGTTTTTCTACCATATCAGGATCCTCATCTTCCTTAACTATCCAATACTCTCCCAGATAGCTTGATATAGGATTCTGCCACATACTGACAATGATGTTTTCTTTTGCAATATCATACGTGGAAAGTATCGCTTTCATCTCATCAACCGTGGCCGCTTTCAGGTTCATCAGCTCCTCAAGTGATTTAGTTCGGTTTGTTCCGCCCATGACACCGCAGCAATAGCTGTTAGCACCCATCTGCCATACATACACTTCCAATCCCTTAGCAGTCGAAAGACCGAAATATTCGGGAAACTTCTCCATCAATGAATCTATCTTATCAGAAACCGTTTCCCTTATTTCCCCGGCTTCCATTGCTACTCCTTCGATCACAAGTCTGTAACGCCCCTTGGGAAGATTGGAATAATACGGATGATCGCCTGTAAACGATACTGAACCCTGTACAGTTTCGCCGGGCTTTAAATAATTCGCGATAGACTTAAACGAATAGTTCAGGTCACAATTCATCGGAACAGAATACCAATTGCCATCCAGCATGACTTCCAGTGAATATGTGTCGCCATACATCCAATCGGCACTGCCTTTGTTTTCAAGCTCATATCTGATAATCTCATCTGTCCACTCAATACATTTCATAGTAATATAAGCCGGACCGGTAAGTTCATTGGCAAGACTCATATTCTCAGCGATCCAGCCGTTCTCATTTTGTGCAAGGTATCGACCTGCAGGCATTTCAGCCAAAGCATCAACCTTATAGAGCTCCCGCCATTCATGCTCATTCCAGATCTTAGCGAAGTCAAAATCAAACTTATAAACACTGCCGTCACGCATCACAAGATATCCGTCTGACCAAAATGCCCGATACCCGTTACCGTCTTTTGAGCCTATCTCAAAACCATATGCAGGGAACTTGATCAGCTCAGGTGTCCAATTCTCTGTCTTTACTGCCGCTACTCTGTTGAGCATATCGACAATATGCTGCTCCTCTTCTAAGTCGCAGAATGAACCATAAGTCCCCGTAGTACCGTCAAAAACCGACATTATGATCACACTCGATTCCGGTGAAGCCTGGTCAAACAGGTTTGAAGCATCCGATTGTTTTTCCCTGTCTTTTGAACATCCTACAAGGACAAGCGGAAGACATATGAGCATTAATACCGGTATAAGCTTATGCATACTTTGTTTATCCCGCGCCTATGGCATTATGCCGAATCCGTAGTCCAGGCACGGAAATCCTCCTTCGTATATTAGACGAGACAAGCTATAGATCAGTTCCAATACGGATTGACTTTATGAATCTATTAGGGAATCTGACCTTGGGGAAAGCATCAAAACTCAATCTTTACAAACGGATCATTCTTTTTTTTTGCATTTCTGCGCCCGTAGTCCAGTAGATGTATGCAGTCCTTACCCGCATTTTTAGAATAATAGACGGCTTTGTCCGCATAGTTGGCAATCTGTATGATCGTGTCTGTTTTCTTCGTGACCGCTACATTTACGATTCTGACTGTTCTTAAATTCCTTTAACTGTTTTTCGGGATTACCGTTGTTA
>JAILIQ010000113.1 GCA_024695205.1 Lachnospiraceae bacterium | reverse complement strand
CAGTGGGTCACAGAAAACAGCTATCGGTGGCGAATTTGCCGGATTGCTGAAGGAAGAACCGCAGTGCCGGGAATCGCAATGACAGGAACTGCAGCGAAAACGCCAACTCATAAAAAGTCAAAAATACAAAAAGAGCCGATGCACTGACGATATGTCGGGCATCGGCTCTCTTTATATCAGGTTGTATCGGATCATAATTTTGCTGTGATTTTATCAACGATCTTATCTATAAAGCCGATATTAATGGTCTTAAGCTTGGTGGCATAGTATGCAAGAAGCAGCATAAGAACCTTTTCGGCAAGACTGAGGACGCGGTTGAGGAATGAAATTATCTGCTGGATGGCGGGTACGACATCATTGCCTGTGATCGAGCTCTTCCAGATGTTGAACATGGAATTGATCGTGTTTAAGATGTCGGGGATAAAGCCGAGAACCGCAATAACAAGATCGAAACAAAGGGTGATACACAGTGCTTTGAGAGTGCTCATCTTGAGCCAGTCATTTTCCTCGATAATAAATACATAGCCGACGATCAGAAAAAGTACGATATAACCGCTGAAATAGCCTGCCAAATACGCGATCGCCGCCAATGCTCCTGCTGTGATACCTAATTTTGTTTTCATACGCATCTCCTTATAAATAGTTTTTTACGAAGCATATGCTCCGCTGTACCTGTTCTTTAAGAGTATCCGTACCGGCATTTCCGTATTTCTACTCTGTATCTAATCGTGACATAACAGCAGGGAGTTGTCAAGAGGGGTTGTAAACGGCCCGGAACCGCCGTCCGCGGTCAGGACGCGCCAAACGGTCTTTTTCGGCTTTTCGCCATATTACGGGTGACCACAATATTGATTTGAGCGAAAAAATGTGATACTCTGTTTGCGAGGGTGTGAACATGATTACAGGTAATCATGTTCGTTAAATAATATTTTGGAGGAAGACTGTTATGAGGAAAGAACAAAGGGGTATTTCCGGAAGTCAGACGATATTCATGGGAAAGATCCTGCTTTCGGCGGTTTTATGCGCACTGCTGTTGATCGCGGCGCCTGTTCTCGGTGCATCTGCAGATGACTGGTGGGATGACTATTATTGGGAAGATGACTACGACAACTGGTATCCGGATTATTCCGGCAGCACCGATCCGTATGATTGGCCGGTCAAAGATCACGTCTTAAATTTCAGGACTACCGAATCCACTATCTATACCGATTCGGATTATAAGTGCAAGCTTACGGTAATGTTTGATCTGGATACACTTCCGGTGGAGGATATGGAAAAGAATACCGTATGGGGTATTTTCATAACATCGGATCCCAACCTGAGCAATCTGTCAGCGTACAGCAATTATCCGAGTATCACTGTGACGCCCGGAGAACTCAGGCTTAGGGATAATTCCTATACTCTGGAATTTGATATTGCGGGAGGCGAACTGGCCGGTCTCAGCAGATATCTGAACGGGTACGGCGATGAAAGCGCAGATCTTACCGTATGTATCTGCGAAGCAGATCTGTCGGGCTATTCGGGGACCATACCGAAATCAACCCCTTCCGTTACCGCTCAGGTCAAGGCTTCCACAACGGATAACTGGGATGCCGGGGATGCGATCACAGACATCCAAGTGAATAATACAAGCTTTTCAATGGGGTCAGTGGCGAAAATCATAGTTTCTTTTAACTGTAAAAAGGCATCCGTAGTTTCGGGTTCACCCGATCTTGTATTTACGATCACCGGAGATGACGGTAATACAGTCATTACCAAGACAGTAAACAGTGCGGACCTTAAAGAAGGTAAAAATGAAGTTGACCTTTCAACGCGTTTTGCGGAAAGAGGCCTGTATGAGCTCAGGATCGACCAGGTTACAGCCGGTGCGTATGACTCATATTACGGCTATATGGAAACAGAAAGCAAGAATCTTAAGAGCTTTGAGATCACGGTTAAAAAGGCAACCGCTGCGGATGGAACAACATTAGATCTTTCCGACAGTATATTTGCGGAGTACGGGCTTTATTCACAGAGTCAGGCCAAAGGCTTCAAGATCCGTTACACCGTGAGCGACTCCGACAGCAAATACCATCTCTTTGTGGTTCCCGGCCGTTCGTTGCTTTACGAATACGACAAGAAAAAAATACTGCCCGAATGTGATTTTATGTCAGCACTCGGAGAGATGCCGGTCGAACCGGGAAAGACCAACACTCTGACAGTCAACACCAAATTCGACAAATTCGGTATGTATACGCTCGTTCTGTATAATATCACAGCCAGGAAAAAAGTTGCGGAAAGCATCTTTTATGTAGTGCCTGAGAAATACCTGATACAGCGTGATATTTCGAAAATGACGGATCAGGGAATGGTTCCTTTTAACTGCACTGCCAAAGTCAGCAACCTGGATCTGGATTCGGACGGCAAGATCAGTTTTAAGGTTGAATTCCCGCTCAACTACGGCAAGTATTATGATGAATTTAAATATTCTTACGGCGCTCCGTATGAATTTTTTACCCCTGATGAGTATGCAACAGGAAAATATTCCGACGATATGGAGTCCTGCAAGGATTTTGACATCAAATATGATGATTATGATTACGGTATAGATGATATAGATGATTCATTTTTTACCGATGATTACGAAGTTAACATGCTTGTAAAATATGTCCCCGCCGGTTCGAAGGAAATAAGGCTCCTGTCAAGTAAAAGGATCAAGGGACTTTATAAATCACATTCCGTTGAATTTACCGCAGAGGAGCTTGCGGAAGCCATTTACTCGACAAGCACTTCGGATACGAGTTTTGCCGGTACGGTGACTGTCACATTTACAAATGATTTCGATCTTGATACCGGATCGATGATACGTCAGGATATCTATAATGATGCTATCGTGAAATTTACCGAGTCATTCAGCTTCGGTGTTTACAAAAATCCCAAGATCAAGTCGGCCAAGGCTGCGTCAAAGAGTATCGAGCGCGCTTATGGCGAGTATGCGGCCTTTACTGTAACGGATACCCTTGGCGGAACAATCTGCGCCGATATTTACAAGGGAAAGAAGAAGATCAGGACCGTAAAAACCGATTGTTCGCTGAATAAAAGCGGTACGGCGACCGGAACTGTTCTGTGGGATCTTCAGGACAGCAAGGGAAAATATGTCGGCACAGGCAAATACAAGGTAAAACTGTATACTACCACCGAATACCCTGTTTTCGATGAAAATGGGAAGCAGAGCAAAAAAACAGTAAAATCGGCAAAGAAAACAATTTCATTCAAGATCGTAAAGCCTTCGGAAAAGCTTACGCTCAGTACCTCCGCCATAGGCAGTTCGGGTGAGGGATATGTTTACATCGAAAGTCCTCAGGTCGGCATTAATACAGTTTTTTCCATCGGATCAAAGGTAAGCGTATCTGTCAAGAATTCGAGCGGAAAGACAATTGACTCGGGAAGCTTTATCAGAGGCAAAGGAAACTGGACATACTGGACGACGCTTCCTTCAGGCCTTTCAGCGGGCACATACAAGGCCGAGGTTACCGCAAAAACCCTTGACGGAACAAGCAAAACTTCAACGACTTCATTTGAAGTTAAAAAGCTGCCGAAACCCTCTATCAGCAACGCAAGTGCAAGTGCGGATGTCAACACGGGTCTGGCGAGCTTCTCATTTAATGTTTCACAGTATTCGAATGTGACCGTTACGGTAAAATCGGGATCTACGACCAAGCAGACAGTACTTAACCAGACTTATTCGGCAGGCAAGATCAAGTCTTCATTCTCAATAGGAGATTATGCCGTAGGCAAATACGACGTAGTGATCACCGCAAGCAACAGCGGCGGCTCGTCGACCGTGACCAAGACCATTGAGGTAAAGAAAAAGCCTGTAGTAGTAAAGAAACCTACTGCAAGCAACCTTTCGATCAGGATACTTACCGATAAGAACGGTGAAAGCTACAAGAGCACATTTAACTATACAGGTAAGAACTCCAAGGTTGTACTTGAAGTTATGTGGAATGACACCGAGGAAATAGTATACACATATGAAGGTACGACCAAGAGTGACAGCGGAACATATTCGTATACTTGGGACGGTTACAAGTCAAACGGATTCCGCGCGAGAGCCGGCGAATACACTATAAGAGTGCATCTGGTAAACAGCGCGGGAAAAACGGAATATCTGAGACGTAATTTCACGATCGGAGAAGGGTAAGTCAGACATCCAGTCCGGCCTTAAATGCCTGCGAGTGCTGCAGGCGTCTCGGGATATTATAGAGTTTTCCGTCTTTTAAAAGCCTGGCGCCTGTCTGATGGTAATAAAAGGATATTCCGTTTTCAACACATTGTTGATGAACATCTTCAACCCATGAATAGTCGCAGACCCTTGCTTCGGGTCCCGACTCACCGCCGACTGAGACATGCTCTATGAGCGGAGTGCCGTCGTCTGCCCTGTATTTACCAAAGTACGGGCGCAGATCCACGGCGGTCAGCATAGGCTCGATCATGACCGAATGGTGAAAGAGCGGGAGCGACAGATATATGGGAAGACGTTTGTCGGCCATGGCCTGATTTTCACAGGTAACGGCTATCGTAACATGCGACCAGTCGCGGCCCCATCCGGCGGGCAACCGGCCCTCGATCCGTTCAGGCCTTTTTGTGATCATAAAGAAGGTACAGTCCGAGCGTTCATGCATTATCTGCCATGCATCATCCCTCCATTCGTCCGCATCAGGATGAAAGAAATCGGATGAAAAGCAGGTAAATATGTGTGATCCGGCCGGGATCCTGTACCTTCCTTTATTTTTGCCGGATCTTAAGATCCTGGCCGGCAGGTCAAAGCTGTCGGTCTTCCGGACGACGGAAGGATCCCTGCCGACAGATTCGTCGCGGCGGTACATGTAGCAGTGCAGGCAGCCCGGACTGGTCCTGGTGCACCCGTGCCACAGGTTCCAGCTGACAGTCATGGGCGGGCGCGGATCTGTATTATTTTCGGGGAAAAATGATAATTGATCCATAGGGGTTAAGGCGGTTAAATCGGTCTTATAAAACGGTTGAGATATCAAAAATAAACTGTTGATATCAAAAATAAGGGTATCAAAAATATCAGCGGCAGGCATTCATAAAAGAGGTTTATACCACTTTCCGGTTTCGGTAACTGTCTTTATAAATCTGTCAGCTTCATCCGAAACCTCTTCGATGATATCCGTATCGATATTGTGGCCGCAGTTAGAATACATCACGAGCTTGCAGTGCGGGAGACAGGAAGCGGTGCACATCATCAGCTCAGGCTTTGCTATCGGATCTTCCATTCCGCCTATAAGCAAGGTCGGGGTCTTGATCTTTCTAAGCTCCTCACACAGCCTTTCTTCGCTGCCCAATGACATCAGCGGTCTTCCGTAATCGATCTTCTGCTGGCGCGGATCTGCGGGCGGAAGCTTGGAAATATGCTCGTTCCTTATATCCCGGCGCTGTTGTCTTGCCGGATCGTCATCGATCTCGGGGTCAAATGGCGGCGGAGTCTTGATAATGCCCTGTTCCAGCATTTGCCGATAGGACATCGTCCCTTCCTTCAAACTGTGCGGTCCTGCAACCACAGCGATAAATGCACTGACCCTTTCAGGGTGGCGAAGCATCAGGTGCCATCCGATCCCCGCGCCGTGCGAGGCTCCCATATATGCGAATTTATCGATCTTCAGCGCATCGGCGGCTGCGACAACATCGTCCGCGAATATATTGTACCATTCATTCCCATAATCATCCGTCACAAATGAAGAGGGCGCGAAGCCCCTTATTGTAATGCAGATCACATGATAGCCGAGCCCGGCCATATACTGCTGCATGCCTTTCCTGTAAAAACCTGCCTGGGAGGAGAGGATATAATCCTCACCGCTTCCGAATTCCTCGTAGAATAAGCTGATCGAGTCGCTTAACTTTATGTATGGCATAGGTGCTCCTTTTTGGACCGGGGGGACGGAGTCAGTGGTCCATTTTTTGTATGATAGTGTGATAATGGGGACGGTTCTTTTTGTCACGTTGTATCAAGGTTTATCGTGTCACAATATTTCGCGGTTGTCAAGGCTGCAGGCAGGTGAGGCTTATTTTTTAGGAAGTACTGATTAAGAGCTTTCCCGCGCGAAAATCGCGAATGCGAAGCGTTCTTCTTATGAGATTTTCTGCGCCGGTCTTTATTGTAAGGATTATCCTTATATAGCTTTCCCATCAATGCTGTAGAACTTTTCCCACAGGCTTTCGGAGATTGTCAGGTGATAGCCCTTGCAATATCTGCACCAGTAGTAATCCAGTTTCTTTCCCCGTTCCTCTTCGAATATTTTTCTCATAGTCAAAGCCCTGTTAGAGTCCGACTGAAATTGGTTATTTCTGCCGGACTCTAACAGCTTCGAAATGATCGTTTGGTTATCCGTCCGTGTATATACTTTAAAGACCTAACAAAAAGTTCGTTTCTATTTCATGAAGTCTGTGTTATACTGATTTCAGATTAAATGAGATCAGGAGCGAAAAAGAGATGAAGGCTTATAAAAAGGGTATTGACAGCTTGTCAGTAAGCGGTATCGTCCCTATGAACGAACGAACGTAAGGGCATTTTGCGCTCTTTTTTCGAAATTATATACAGATACAGGATAATCAGAAGCATACCTTATGCGGACAGTGCTTATGTATGTATTTGATCAAGCGAGAAAAGAAGAACTCATAAAAAAATCAATAATAAGGAGCGGTGATTTCTGGACGAGTCCTGCAGAAGGAGTCCTGTATTTACGTATTTTCATTGATGACAATAAATTATGGCTGGTACAGGGTGACAAGATCAATCCGGGAAATTAATAGGACGTGATATCGGAGCAGTCCGGTAATGCTTTGCTACGATGAAAGAAATCTGTGTGTAGAGATGGGGATAGGGATTGGTGGTTAATCTTATGCGGAAAACAAAATGAACCGATAACCCCGTCCCCAAGGAGGGTTTATACATGAAAATGAAAAAATTTATCTCAATTAAGGGAATATTCATTCTTATCCTGTGTGGGATCATGCTTTCGGTGATTCCCTCAACAAGTGCAAGTGCTGCGAAAATGACCAACCAAAAGGCATGGAAGATACTTAGTAAAAAGATCGATGATAAGTATTGCAGATTTGCATTTTATGATATTGATAATGATAAGATCGATGAAATGTTTGTTTTTGGTTACAGCGGTGAATTTACAGATGGTGATGATACAGAGAAGACGCTTACAGTCTATAAGGTGAAGAACGGGAAGGCAAAAGCGATCTTCCGTCATTCGGTACAGGGTGATTATTTCAGACCGTCGCTTGATATGAGGCTGTATTACAACGGCTCATATTATATGAGCGTAAAGTATATACATGAAGGTTACGGCTATGTTTTAAACTATAAATATAATGGGAAAAAATTCTCACAGGTTTCCGGTATAGATATGGATCTTGCGGAAGGAACGAACGTCTACACCATAGGCAGGAAAAACGTCAGTAAAAAGAAGTACGATAAGTATATGAAAGATAAAATTGCTTTCGAGACAGAGCTTGAATTTGATAACGGCAGCCCCAGGGCAACCTTCAGTGAATATGTCAGGAAGCTGCTTAAAGCAGATTACGATCACCGCTGTGAGATGGAGCTTTTTGAGGAACAACCCACCGGTACTTCCTTTGTAAATATCGATGATGACTGGTATGACGAAATGAGGGTCGATACCGGAAAAAACAGCGGATATATCCTGTATCATTATCACGGGGAGGAATATGAACGCAATAATGTCTATGTCGGTATAAGCCGGTTTAATCTTGACGAACAGGGCGATTATGTATTTGATGAGTCGGACGAGGAAGCTTATATACGCCGCATGGGGTATGGAGATCCTTATGTCGGCAGATGGATCGATACAGATCAGAACAATTTCTATATTGACGTGGTAAAAAAAGGCGAGAAATATGTATTCGATGTTCAATATTATCCGAATGCCTTTGACCTGGAACAGTGGATCTATTCTGCCGAATATTGGGGACATCGCGACTATGAAGAGTATATCTATTTCGAGTGCTTAGAGGGTGGGAAACATATAGTTCACTCCACTGATAAAGCAACGGGAGAAGAGACTGAAAATATTCGATATACCGATGGGAGCGCAACATTTGTTCTTGAGGGAGACAAACTGTACTGGGTAGACTATTCGGATGATGCCGGCGAGGATCGGTTTTTTGAAAAAGCTAAATGAAAAACAATTTGAAAACAGCACGAGGTTAAAAAAATGAAGCGTAAATCATTCATTATTATATTTATCATTGCGGCAGTCATACTCTGTGCAGCATGCTCATCATCAACCAAACCGATATCCGATTCCGGAAATGTGTCCAACGGCTCAGTGAACGATAATACTGTTACCGGTATATCGGAACCTGAATTAACGAAGCATGAAAATAATAATGAGCTATCGGTTGAAATAACCACAGGGACAGCGGGTGCAACAATTTTTTACAGTACCGACGGTGTAAACTTTCAAAAGTATAACGGGCTTTTGAAGGTTACCGATATTGCCACGATCTATGCTTATGCCGAATTAGATGGGGTGAAGAGCAAAACCGTAGGCGCAACCTTTACAGCGCCGAAGAAAAACGGTACTGCAACGGAAGGAAATAATAACGATACCGGTAACAAAAACACTGCCAACGGCAATAACAGTAAAGACAATAACACAGGCAATTCATCGGACAAGTCTTCGTCAGATGGGAATAACGGTTCAAACGGATCCCTGAGCAGTGCGGATCTGGCAAAGGCGAGAGCAAACTATAAGCCTGAATTTACGGTCAACCTTACCGGAAACTTTACGGATATCGATCAGTCGTTGTTTGAAAACTCGTATTACCACCCGGATCAGATCGTCGGCCGCTGGTATGAGGACGGATGGACAAACGGATATTATCTGGAAGTATACGGTGACGGAACCTGGCAGTACTTCGGAGAAGAGACCA
The DNA here is from genome assembly GCA_024695205.1 of Lachnospiraceae bacterium. Lineage (GTDB taxonomy): Bacteria > Bacillota > Clostridia > Lachnospirales > Lachnospiraceae > RUG11977. Next base: position 41 of record JAILIQ010000113.1, on the reverse strand, counting down.
TAAACGGCACTTACTGGCTCATGAACAATTCCTTTGACCTG
>JAILIQ010000106.1 GCA_024695205.1 Lachnospiraceae bacterium | reverse complement strand
TACGGGATTATTTTGCAATCCCTGCCTGCAAGGAACATTCTGATCTTTTTCATGATGCCTTTGCCGAAATGAAGAATAGTAATTGGGGACACTTAGGCGTTTGTAAGTGATTCTGGGATAGGACGATGTAAGACATCGGTGGCCCCGAAATGGATAACAGTGAAGGAGGACATCATCATGAGTAACACGAGAACAATCCACATCAAAGGGACAGGAACTGCATCGGCAGCGCCGGACTTCGTTGTCATCACACTGGAGCTTCGGGCGCAGCACATGGAGTATGCCAACGCAATGCGCATCGGGGCACAACAGGTCGAAATGCTGCGAGAGGCCGTCTCGGAAGCTGGTTTTGCGTCAGAAGACCTTAAGACCACTGATTTCTCCGTGGATGCGGAGTACGAAAACGAAGAACATGAAGAAAACGGGCGTACACGTTACCATCGTGTGTTCATGGGCTATGTCTGCAAGCATTCGTTGAAATTGTCTTTTGATATGGATAGCGAGCGGTTGGAAAAAGCTATGACTGTTATTGGTGACAGCCTGTCCAAACCGGAGGTATCTATCTCTTTTACGGTAAAGGATAAAATGAGTATGCGTGACAGGATTCTGGAATCTGCTGCGCAGGACGCCCGCAGAAAAGCGGAAATTCTATGCAAAGCCTCGGGTGTTTCTCTTGGAGACCTCCTTCGTATTGAATATTCCTGGAATGAGATCAACATTACCGAGTCTCTGGATATGACACTGAATGCTCCTTGCCTTCCGGATGGTGGGGATTGCGGTTTTGATATCCATCCCGATGATATTGAAGCGGGGGACACAGTGGACTTTTACTGGGAAATCCGGTAAAGAAACGGATAAGGGGAGAATGCCATGTTTGAATATCTGAAATTCTCCATGGGATCTATGCAAAGCGGATACAAGTCCGTTGTTCTTCGGTCTGACAACGGGACGCTGGATTACGAGATTCTTCAATCTGGTCTATTAGGTATCGAAAAAGGGAAACACTCGGCTCGTATCGTCGATGATTGGTTAAAAAAATGGAAAGCATTGGATGTTTCGTCATGGGAACCTGTTTACATCTCTGCTGACTCTGATGCAGACGACGCATGGCGGCTTATTGTATGCGAGAATGGCGTGACATACAAACGGGAAGGAGAATCTTCCTTCCCAAAACAATGGCAGCAATTTCTCGAATGGCTGGATGCCTTGATGCCGGAAATGGAATTTATTTCTCCGCGTCGATTGGAACAGGTGATTTTCCGATTTCAAAATACCCATGATGGCAGAACTGACCATGAACGTATTGAAATCAGTCGCGCGGAGCAGAAGTTGCTTCTTGAAAAGTGGTGGGATTCCCAGAAAGAGGAAGATGATCCTTGTTACGGGGTACGGTCATCCCATTGCTATGATTATTCCAACACAAGGGAATACATGGATGGGCTGATGAATTTATGTCAAAAAGTTTTTGTACCTGAAGGGCTTGAAATGCCGGCATCTTATAAAGCGGATATTAAAACAAGCAATCCTCTGACACGCATTTATGTGAAGCTTCATGATGGAACTACATACAATGGCTATGCTGGGCCGGAATATTTATTAGGATGGCCGGAATTTTTAGTCAGCGTCCAAGAATATATGGGGGATTTAACATCAACCCTTATTTCAGAGGCACTGAAGACGCTTAATCAGAAAGGGGCAGGTAAGTATATTTATTGCAAGGTACGCTTTAAGAACAGCTATCGCCCCTACAGCTACCGTACAGAGGACAGTACCCTGAAAGTAGGCGATTGGGTGGAGGTGCCTGTGGGACCGGATAATAAGGTTATCCGCGGACGGATAGAGAAAATCGAGTATTTTGATGAAAAACACGTGCCCTATCCGCTGAACAAGACAAAATTTATTCTCGGGAAGTGTGATGAGGACGAAGATTTCGAGGACGAATACTGACGGAAAGTGATTCATGGAAGAAAAGCAGAGCAGACGTAAGGAGTGGTTCGTATGTTTACCTTTATGGTCGCTGGTGGTCTCATCATATGGGCTTGCTTTGTCCTGCTGGTGTTTGCGATGATTATTAAAATAAGTCTAAAGCTTCTATTCTTCCTGCTGATGTTATTATACGACCTCGGGCGGAAACTTTTGGGAAAGGAACCTCGGAAAAATTATGATGGAATGTTGTTTCCGCATAGATGATTCCTGGACTTCTTTCATAATTACAAAAACAGCATTAGAGCCAACCGACTCTAATGCTGTACAAGAGAGATGCGTACTAAGTAAATTCATATGAAGCAATATCCGGATTTACGCTTTTTTCTGTATATAATCGTTATTCATAGAAGAGATTATTTGTAGAGCTGTTGGAAGAAAGGGTCAGAAAATGCTTAAATATTTGAAATTCAAGATTGGTGGCTTCTTTGACGGCTATGATGAAATCCGTCTCAGAATTTACAAGCGCAGTGCTAAGTATGAAATTATCTCCATGAATTTTCATCGAGTGATAGATTCTGATCTTTATGAAGGTACACGGTTTCCTGTCAAAACGCCCGAACGTTTATCCGAGTGGAATGTTCTTGGTGTCAACACATGGAAGGATGAATATTATGCATCGGTTTGTGA
>JAILIQ010000033.1 GCA_024695205.1 Lachnospiraceae bacterium | reverse complement strand
GCCGATAAAGGTCTCATAATCGCTCCACGCATCTGCCTTGTTATAATAAAAAGAATTGTCTCCCGAAGGCATCACAACGGCCAGGTCCTTCTCCTGCGCCCATCTCTCGATGCGGGTTCCCGTGACCCAGTCGGTATAATTGCCCAGAAGCCCGTGAAGCAGATACAGCGTTTTAAGCTTATGCCTTTTATGGGCAATGTATTCACCGGTAGCATAGTCGATCCTGTCGACGGGAAGTATCACATTCAGAGGAACAGTCCTGAACAACGCCTTTGAAAGATAATTAACCTGAATAAGAGCCATACTTAAATCCTCCCCTTATTTGACCAGGAACATATTCCTGTACCATCCAAGCGATTCGATATATGCTTCATAAACCCTGTCATCATCAATATTCTTGAGCAACATCTGTCTTGAGATCTCCTGGAAGGAGGCATTTTCATAATTGATTATGAAATCAAGAACCTGCGTGAACTCACCCTCATGTTTTACAAGCGCATCCTGAATGCTCTTGCTTACCTTTACAAGAGAGAGTGCTTCTTCCATGGGCTTGTCGAGGATGATATCAATAACAGAGAACAGTCCCATCAGGAACATCTCACTTGAGAACATTGCCTGTTCAAACAGAGGCGCGAGATTTTCCGCAAATTTCGCTCTCAGCAGTGACAGCCTCGTGATCTCATTGGGTCTGTCTGCGCACAGCTCCCTGGTGACCGCTGTATTGATCCACTTCTTTAATTCCTTCTGGCCAAGCATCGCAGCAGCATGTCTTACCGAAGTGATCTCGGAATTTCTTGACAGTTTGTTGACGATCTCAAGCAGTGAGATAACAAGCGCTGTATCTCTCGAAATGATGTCTGCCGCATCGGTCAGATCAAAATCGGGAGCATTTACTATATTCAGTAATTCGATATAATTCACCTTTAAGGGCGCAACTTCCTTGTCGCCTACCGCAACAGGCACACGGAAAAACTCGCCTTCGTACATGCAGTAGCCTTCCTTTTCGGTCAGGGATTCATATTCCTCTCTGGAATTGACATTGACCGCGATCAGCTTAAGATCCGGATAACGCTGCGCAAAATACGAGCGTGCGACGGCAATGTTGACACGCTTGTGGTCAAGGAGCACATAATCCATGAGCGAAAGGATCGGCTTGTATTCTTCGAACTGCGTGTACATCAGGCCTTTTATCGCCAGCGAAAAGCCCTTTTTCTTCAATGTCGTAAATCTGTCAATATACTGCTGTGTGGGTTTTATGCTTCTGTGGGCAAGCAGAACGATCTTGGACGGATCGACCTTACATTCATTTTCAATATCAGCAAATACGGAGATATTGTTAACCTCGATAAAAACCTTCCGGTCAGTCGCTACCGAATCAAGTCCCATATTATTGATTATCTCAAGGCCGAGCACTCTCGAAGCGAGGTCAAGGCTTCCCGTTCCCATCAGCCCGGGGTTCGCAAGAAGATTCTCTCTCTGGGCAAAAACGGAATACGCGGGTACATTCATGTTGTTGTCAAATAAAGGTATCAGTGTAGCAAGCATATGTTCATCTCCTTTGCAATAAATAGCATATTTGATCGGCAAAGCTAATATCATTTTTACCACTGCTATCAGTATAACATACTTTTCCGATTATCAACAGAGTATAGCACAGCAAATATTAATTTCGTCGGTCGGAAGGTGTTGACAGTCAAAAGCTTTGCACACTAAAATTATATGACAGTCATGTTTGTTTCGGGGTGGATGGGATATTTCCGGTACAAGGCGCGGCCGGGCCGGGTTTAGACATTTATCGTACAGGCCTCTGCCGGGTTGATAGACATTTACGGATTCGACCGGACAACAGGCTGTTGCCGGGTTGAAATATAAAATAATTTCGGGAACCAGGCAGTAAAAAACGGATCATTGTGAGGTTGACAATATGCGGCAGATCATCAGGATCAGTTCTCTGGATGAGGAAGAATTACAGATTTTCAGAAATTGCAACGAAGCGCAGCTGCTTCATTTTTTTGAACCCGCTCCGGGTCTTTTTATCGCGGAAAGTCCGATGGTTGTGGAAAGGGCCCTGAACGCGGGCTATACTCCCTATTCCATGTTGATAGACGAGAAGCTGCTGAAAGAAAATCCTCCTGCCGGTCATTCCGGTCCTGACGGTCATTCCGGTCTTAACGGGCAATCCGGTCCTGACGTTCATTCCGGATCGGATATGGCGCAGGAAACCGACAGATCACAGGTTGCCGCAATACTCAAACGCTGCGGGGATATCCCGGTACGCTGCGGCAATGAAGAGCTGCTTGGCAGACTTACGGGATATAAACTCACCCGGGGCATGCTCTGTGCGATGTACAGAAAACCGCTTCCCGGCGTCAGGGAAATATGTGAAAATGTCTCAAGGATCGCTGTTCTGTATGATGTTGAAAATCCGACAAATGTCGGAGCGATCTTCAGAAATGCCGCCGCTCTCGGTATCGATGCGGTTCTGCTGACCCGCAGCTGTGCCGATCCGCTGTACCGCAGAAGCCTGCGGGTCAGCCTCGGGACAGTTCTGATGCTGCCCTGGACAGTGATCGCGGACACCCGGCATGACAGCTCATGCGGGAACGAATTTACAAGCCGGGAAATCTCATGCAGGAGCGAAAAAACCGTCCCCGGCAGTTTATGCATGAGCGGCGACACAAGTCAGGTGAACGCATGCGGAGACGGAAACACAAGCCGGGAAACCTCATTCGGGAACGGTAACAGCTGCGTAAGACTCCTACATGATCTGGGATTTACGACTGTCGCAATGGCTCTGCGTGACAACTCCCTTACACCTGACGATCCCGGACTTAAAAAGCCGGAAAAAGCCGCCGTGATCCTTGGAAATGAAGGCTTTGGTCTTCCGGATGAAGTGATCGGGGAATGTGACAAAACGGTAATGATCCCGATGCAAAACGGAGTAGATTCACTGAATGTGGCATCCGCAAGCGCGATCGCGTTTTGGGAATTCATGAAAAGATAAAAGTTATCGTTTGGTGCCCATTCCTGCCGGTTTTCAACCCCAGGCGCGGTCATCCGGCCGGTCGATATCCGAAAGTTCACTTTCCGCGGCATATACCACGGTAAGGTCGTCGACATGCCTGGCGATCACACGTTTTCCACCGGTATCTCCCGAAAGTTCCATGAGTTCGGGAAAATATTTTTTATTAAAAAGACAGGGATTTCCAAGAGAAGCTTTAAAAACCTCGGGTGAGACCCCTTCTTTCGGACAATGCCTGCCCATGCATGCCAGACTCTTATCCGATGCGGCGTATGCATCGATC
>JAILIQ010000340.1 GCA_024695205.1 Lachnospiraceae bacterium | reverse complement strand
TACGTTTTAGTTTACATAATCACCTCTCTCGTGTTATACTGAAGTATATTATCTGCTATCATAGCAAAAGGAAATGATTCGGTCGGAAAACCGACCGAATCGGCATGAACCAAGGTTCATGCCTAAGCGCACGATTCGCACGCGAATCGGCGCAGAAAAGGAAATGATTCGCACGCGAATCGGCGCAGAAAAGGGAGGATACAGTCAGAAATGCAGGGGGAGAGGCAGGCAGGCCCGGATCTGCTCAGATCGATCGCCGCTTTATTCGTTGTCGGCGTACATTTTTATCTGAACTGCGGCTACTATATGGTGCCGATGCAGGGAACGAAAATGTATCTGATGACCTGCGTCAGATGGTTTTTCCTGATCTGTGTTCCTCTTTACATGCTGTTGACCGGGTACTTCAAATGCCATAAAACGATCTCCCGGTCGCATTATATGAGTCTTGTGCCCATCGTGGCCGCCTATGTTCTGATCACGGTGATCAAGATTTTCGTTTCCAATCATTTTTACGGAAAGATTTACTTCTTTTGGGATTCTGTTAAGAATATCGCGAATTATACCTTCGCCTGGTATGTCGGGATGTACATCTGCCTGATGCTCTTAATCCCGTTTCTGAATATATTGTGGCAGGCCCTGCCGGCAAAGCGCGAAAAACTGATCCTGATCGGCTCCCTGGTTTTTATCTGCTCACTCTATCCGGTAGTCCTGTATATCGCGCCCTCCTACTGGCAGATCCTCTATCCGGTATTATATTATTATATCGGAACCTATATCCGGGAATATTCGCCCCGTGTGAGCAAACCGCTCCTTGTCACGATCGTTATTGCGGTGACGATATTAAATGCGTCGATCTCCTTTTTCGGCGCAAAGGGTGAGCTGTTTAACTGGACGATACTGGGTCCGGTAGACAGCGGTTATTCCACGGTAACAGTCGCGGCCTGCGCCGTCGCTTTCTTCCTGCTTTTGTATCAGGCAGAGATCCGAACGGGATGGCTCCGCGCTTTGCTCAGACGGATTTCGGAAGTATCCTTCGAAATATATATGTTCACCGGATGCTTTGATGCGGTCATCTACTCGATCGCATACCGCTATACGGGCGGAAAGGATGCGCTAAAGTTTTTCTGGCTGTTTTTTGCCCTGGTGCCGCTCAATTTTGTTTTATCATTTCTTTCCGCGCGGCTCTACAGGGCTCTATATACCCGATGCGCCGGGGTAATTGCGCAAATAATTAAAAAAAGGGGACGATCACGATCATGAAAAAAATGCTGTTCATTCTATTTGCGGGAGTACTCTCTCTCGGCTTTACGCGGCCGGTACAGGCTGCAAACAACGATATCTCCGTTCCGCAGTATGAGCTGATGCAGAATCAGACTGTCGTTATGACAGACCTTGTCAAGCAGTTCGGCGTTCTGGGATTAAGCGACACGACGATGAACGCCGTAACGCATTCCCTGAACCGGGAGCTGATCGAGCTGCAGTTTCTGAACGCGCAGGTCAATCCCTCCCTCGGCCAGCCTAACACCGCTATGACAAATACGGTAAACAATACGCTGAAGCAGCAGCAGCAGGAAGTCTGGTCCTTATACGCCTGGCAGCAGCAGAAGGTATTAAACGAATACCTGATGCAGCAGGCATTGCTGCAGCAGCAGGCAATACTCGCCGCGCAGCAGCAGGCTTTCTTAGTCGCCCAGCAGCAACAGCAGGCCCTGTTAGCGGCCATGACGGGAGCTCATTAAGAACCGGAGATGCCCCGGCCCACCAAACAAACCGGCGCCTTACTGTAACCGGCTTTTCATATATCACTCGAATATGAAAAAATTATAGTTGATTTTTCATGATTCAGATGGTAATATAGTGAAGTCGCCGATAATAAGGGTCGCATCACTTATGCGAAACTATCCGGTGATCAAGCGCGGAGGTGTCGGAACTGGCAGACGAGCTAGACTAAGGATCTAGTGGCAGCAATGTCGTGTGGGTTCAAGTCCCATCCTCCGCACTGATTAGTATACGCTGAAAGCCTTGAATTTACTGGATTCTTGGCTTTCTTTTTTTGATTAAAATACCCGTTTTAGGTGTTACCAGGGTGTTACCTGCCCATTTAACACGGCTTTCAGCTCTTCCATGTTGTCTTTTCCCGCAAAGCTGTAATACCTTAGGTTGGTTTCTACCGAGTGACCAAGGAGTCTTGCTCTCTCTGTTACCGGAAGATTGCAGCGACCTATGAAGATATTACTGTTAAGGCTCATCCTAAAGGTATGATTGTTCGTCACAGGCATATGAAGCCTTTTCATGAGCCTGCAAAGACAGGTAATATAGGCATCTGTCTTTATCCAGTCTCCGTTCTCATGACAGAAAACATATTCAGACTTGATATGAAGCCTTTTCTGAAGCTCTCTTAGTTCAGTAAGGATCTCTTTTATCGCATCTGTCAGTGGATATTTCCTTCCGCCTCTTGAAACTCCTTTTTCGTCCTTGGTCCAGTCTGCGTAATAATATTCCTTACCGCCCCGTCTCTTATGGTTAAGCTGCTGCGCATGGATATGAACATAATCCATGTGAATATCTTTCCATTTAAGAGCGGGAAGCTCCGCTACTCTCATACCTGTCTCGATAGCAAGCAAAATAGCATATCCGTTGATGAAATACCCATGGTATCGTTTATATCCCATGTATTCCCGGATCAGTTCCTTTATTGTCTGTATTTCTGCTTCAGACAGGATCTTTTCTTCCGCTGTAGCAATCTTTGTATCACATGATTTCAGGTAAATATCGTTTTTAATCGCTGATACGGGATTTGCCGGGATGATATCATATTCGACCGCATATTCGAAAATTAGATTAAGAAGGCTTTTATATTGAAGGAATGCCTTCCTTTTAGGATGCAGCCGGTTTACCATTTCCTGCGTATACGCTTTCAGATCAGCCTTTGATATCGTGGTGATATCTTTTTGGGAAAGCTTATCGTTTATGAAGCGTTTAAAATCATACCTGAAATGGATTATGGTATCCTCATTGTTATTATCCGTGATACTCTTCTCTTTAAGAGCGGTTTCAAAGATTCCCTTTAAGGAGCGGTCGCATAAGGTTAAGCCATATGCTTCAAAGAGCTTTCTGTAGAGAGCGTCTTCTGTCCTTGCGTAGATCCTTGTTTTATCCGGCAGGTTTGTGATCCATAGTTCCTTTTGTTCCCAATATTTAATTTTTCTAGGTTCTCCGTCGTGAGTTATATGGATTCTCATGACGGACTGCTTGATCAAGTTCCTTTCTTTCTTGTTCACAATATCTAACTCTATAGCAGCATCGACAGGATTGATTATACCATATTTGAGCTGCCGTTTGATAGATTGCTTCTGAAAAACGAGGTCATTAATCAGTTCTTGTATCCTGAGCATAAAAAAACCATATCATCCTGTGATATGGCTTATATACGCATAGAAAGCCCAAATATCGCAGGATTGATTCCTTATAATATTTGGGATTTTCTTGATTGTACCCGCTCAGAATATTCCCGAAACAAGCTGCTATTGTTTAAGCGTCTATGCTCTTGCTTTGCCAGCTTCTCCTTCCGGAATCCCGGAGCGTATGCTGACCAACCTCATTTATGAGGCAAAGATAACATGGGTTAATCCGGAAGTCAAGTGGCTTTCGGGGGCGCCATATATGGATAAAAGTGCTGGTAAGAGCTGATTTTACGGTGGTTTCGTGGAGTGGAAAATTTTTTTTGTGAGGGGGTGATGGGTGCTTGTGCTTGCTGGGTGCTGGGTGCTTGCTGCATTTGGGTGCTTGGATATTGGATGCTTTGATATTGGGTGCTCGGATATGGTTTCTGGATGGGGATTGGTTTTCTTCCGGCGGCTTCGCCGCATCACAGGATGAAAAAAGGTTGCTTGGATTATCTGGTGATTTATGGTACAATAATTATGAGGCTGTCACACTAATTGCTTAGTGCAACAGCCTCTCTTTCTTTAAAAATTAAAGTTGAGACTATTCATCATTTCTTCGACCTGCCTGTTTGCTTCCTCCATCATCTCTTGAGATTGCTGATTGTATTCTTCAGTGAATTCACTTGTATCTATTCCAGTGCTTTCTGAAAAAGAATTCATACTGCCACTCATACACGCATTACTTATTCTCATGCCCTCGTTTTCGTAATGCGTATACAGAGCCGTTGCCCATTTCATATAGACATCATATCTGCCAATACCATACTTTGCAGTATAATCTGCCATTTCATCTACACCTTGATTTGTCATTTCTGCAATGATATCAAGGCCTTCATCATATAAGTCGGTAAGCCTGTCAATGTCTGCTCCGTTTGCGGCTTCGCTGTTGATTCTATCCACGTATTCGTCTGCCTTCGCAGTTATTTTTTCTTTATATTCGTTATAAATAGCTTCACAGTTCCGGCTTGGATCAATTGCATCGAGAACTTTATCAGCTGCGCCTTCCAAGGCGTTCTTTATTTCGTCAGGAACTTCTGCCGTCAGATTTCCAAAGAGTTTAGCCACGTCTTCTTTGAAGCTTGATTTTTCTTCTTCGGTGAGAGGCTCATTGTTGGCTTCAGGTATTTCTTCTGATTCGGTTGTTTCTTCTGGCTCTGCTGTTGGCTCCGGAGTAGGCTCAGATGTTGGTGATGGCGTCAGTTTTGCATAGTACTCTTCCATCTCTTTTTCCCTGGCTGCTAAATAATCCGCGGTCACGAGTTCAATGCACATATACCGGTCATCTTCTTCGTTATTGTAAGTTAATTATAAGTTTCCCAATCTGCCGGACTATACATCTCCGACAGACTGGTTTGCATCCTTTCTCGGGCGACCCCGTGGTCGCTTAGGTTTAAGTTCAACCTGATCTTTAGGCTTGGGTTTGCGCCCACGCTTTTTGGGTTCAGGT
>JAILIQ010000191.1 GCA_024695205.1 Lachnospiraceae bacterium | reverse complement strand
TAGTGTTCCATTTGCTGACCTTTTATCAAGAGAAGAATTAATTACTGTTCGTCGTCATTGGTTTCAGGCTTTTGATCACTCTGATCGTCTTTGTCAGACTGCTCTTCTATGTACTGCCCGAGCAAGTCCAGGAAATCCTGGAAAGTGACATGACCCGTCAATCCCCCCTCAAAGTAATTCGCTACCTTCTCCTGGGTTTTTTCAATATACCGTTTTCCGGGGAAGCGTTTATCCGGTATCCCCTCGTCGCTGAGTGGGCAAAGAATAGCGGAAAAAACTTCAGTTTGGTCGTCATATGCTTTTTCCCCGATGCGGAAGGAGAAATAATAGCAGCCGTCCTCCTTTAGTGTATGATCGTGAATATTGAACTTGATCGAGTAGGGAGGGTATTCACTGAAAAAAAGGATCATCTTCTTGTCACAATGGACTTGGAAAGCATCATCGAAATCGTAGTCGTCAACGGCGGTGCTGACCAGAGGAGTATCCTTCAAAGCAGGCATGTATTCCGGCTCGAACAGGATCCGGCTTATCAGCTTTTGCATACTGCCGTAATCCATGTGATCGTAGTCCAACCGTTCACTCTTGAAGCTCGGCAGCCCGTTCTGATCAAATATCTTTTTGCTTCGGTTTTCCTTGCTGCTCTTAAAGGCGGTGAAATAATCCGCAATCGACTTCCGCATGGCTGCCTTGGCTTCTGCATGATCGTCGAAAACGCGGTTTGACCGAAGATAATCCGTGGAGTCCATCAAAAACCAGATAGAGTGATTGGGTTTGCCGGTGGTAATCGAGAGAAGATACTGTTTCATGTGAGTATCCTTTCCTTCTGAAACGCGATTTATGCGTTTCTTGTTTCCTGTCCTGCGGGTACGAGGATCACGGTGCAGGAACGAGCGTGGCGGTGCAACTGATGCTTGTTTTCGATTCAATAGCCAGTGTGTATGTTATCTGTCCTTATCCACGTCATGGACCAGCATACCCGACTGGTCGCCCCTGGCCAGGATCGTGCCGTAGAAATCCCTGGTCACGTCGCAGTATTTGTCGTACTTGCCCCGGATCTTTCCGTAAAAATCCCGGATCACGATATCCCCGTTGGGCTTGACCTCCCGCCAGCCGATGGTCTTCCCCGTCCAGTCCTGAATTCGCTCCATGGTTTAGTCTCCTCCCGTTTTTGTTGTTGATGCTTTGATTATATGGGAGGATAGGAGGGGAAAGCAACTATTCATTCAAGTCAAACGGGTCAAAAATGACGCATGGCAGGGGCCGGATCGGTTGAATGATAGAAGTAATCGAGATTGTCTATTCCCATCATAGAGTGTCTACGTTCTTCGTTTGACTAGGCTCCTACAGAGTTGCCACTCTTTTTAGATAAGATGATTTGGCCCTCTCGGTGTCTAGGTAGAAGTTTTCGGAGCATATAAGCCAAATCATTCGATCAAGGCGATAAACTGTGATTTCGGGTTCACCGTTCGTTCGCAGATGGGCGTTTATTGCAGCTGTCAGCCTTTGCATATCTTCAATACAACAATAATCACCTCTTGAACCAGTGTTATAATATCCAGTTCCTTCCTTTTTCAACGCAATCAATGTGTCTTTAATATGTACATCTGGTTTTGGAAGGTCGCTGAATACTGCGTCCAGTTCCTTAAGAAAATCACAAGTAAGGGCAACGCTGAATCTGCTTGGAATTTGCTTTTTAAAATATTCGATTATTGGTTTATACTGTCCAGCAGGTATGTTTTTGCGTTGCTTAGTTGGCCTTTTGCTCAGATCCTGAACTATCGCCGATTTTGATGAAAACCTTCTGATATATCTTGCACCGAATAAAAGAGCTTTTGCATATGACTTCATGATTCTATCCTTATTCTCTTCTTTCGATTTCTCAGAACTCCAGCGCAGGCCAACACCAGTCTGTTCATTGAATCGAAGTGCCTCAACAATACCGTGTACATTTTCCTCATCCGTGCCATGTATATCATATTGAGCTAAAAATGCATTCGGATTGAAATTGCAGAGGACTGTCTCCAAGAATGGCTGATTGTCTAGAAATTTGACGATCGGAGAAATCATCGTTGCGTTTTGTGCGTGAAACGCTAATTGACAAAATACTTGTGACAATTCATCATGATTGTACAAATTAGAAAACACAGAGTCTGTAGGATGGTAATACTTTTCTAGATCAGAAATTCCTCTGGATTTTGCCATGCTTTCCAAGGTTTCTTTAGTGACACAATAGAAATTCCATGCAGAATTCTCGTCAAAGTCATGAGGGTTAACCATTGTGTTCAAACTCCTTTTTAACAGCGAGGATCATCCTTCGTTATATGCCCTCTGAATTAAGGGTTTTGCCTTTTCAAAATCCTCGGCATTCTTAATCGTCACTTGCAAATCGCCAGTCCCATAGTGACCTACATTTCTCATGTCTCTTGTGAAGCCTTCCTCGATTTTTGCCGTATCTGGATTTAGCTTCAAATACAGGATGATTTGTTTGTTATAAATCTCAACACACACGATGTTTTGGACTTTCTTGTATGCAAGGTAGTGTTTCAATTGATTTGAAGCAATATCATCCCCCAGAGATTCAATGAAATCGCAGATTGAAAGGTATAGGTTTTTCAGCTCTTTGCTAATTTGGGCGAGTTTTTCTGTATGTGTTTTTTGAGAGCTAGCTTTTTTAGCTGAGTCAATTTGTTCATCCTGGACAATAGGTTTTACTGCTGGTGTATTCAGATGTTCAAATAAGATGAGATCATTACCGTATTTACGATAACTGACAAGTCTTATGTTTCTTTGCATCTGGTTCACTGCATGTACATCATACTTTGTAAAATCGTGGGCAATACAAAACACACAAGGAACTGACCAGTCGATTGATTCTGCTGCCGTCATTCCGAGTTGATCAATAACAAGCAGTTTAAAATCAGCTTTATGATCCAACAACCAGTCTAAATAAAAGAGTCCTTGATTGATTACATTTTCATTCTGGCTTCTTTTGTACTCAAAAATAACGGGGCTGTTGTTCTCATCAATTCCAATACTATCCATCCGCCCGTTTGATATAACATATTCGCTCTTCAAAAACCGAACTCCAAAAAAAGCTTCCATGTTGGTTTCTATAAGGTTTTGGAGTTCTTTTTCAAGTATTACCTCTGATGATATGCGTTCTTTGACTCCGTCTCCAATGGAAAATAGCTTGATGTCCGACATAACCTACACTCCCCTTCGATTCTTTATACTCTTATATAATACACCCTCGCGTCAACCTCATCCCCGGCTATTTCCCGGAACGCCGCGATATAGGCATTCATCTGTTCCTGGTACTTCTCATCCAAATCGGACGGGTCGGCATTCGTTTTGTAATCGACGATGTGCCACCGTCCGTCTTTTTTATACAGCACGTCCATGACGCCGTGCCAGAGGTTCGTTGTGCCGGGTTCCCGATAACAGAATGGCACTTCGCAGTGGACTTCCTCCGCGCTCAGCAACTCCCGCAGGATATCCTGCGGGACATCTGTTTCCTGGGGGAAGCCGCCGTTTCGGACGGTGCTGCCGACACTTTTCAGAACGTCGGTATAATAGGCGTCCTCCGCCTCATAGTCCCAGGCGATCTCTTGAACGGCTTTGTCCAGATCGATCTTGTTCCCCGAGGAAACC
>JAILIQ010000175.1 GCA_024695205.1 Lachnospiraceae bacterium | reverse complement strand
AAGAGTGCCGCCAAAGTACTTATCCGCCATCGCTACGGTACGTGAAACCAGGTTTCCGAAGCCGTTTGCGAGGTCGGAATTGATGCGGTTGATCAGAATCTCGTTCGAGAAATCCGAATCCGCGCCGAGCGCCATCTCTCTTAAGATATGATAGCGGATGGCGTCGCAGCCGTATCGCTCTCCCAGAATGAAAGGATCTACGACATTGCCCTTGGACTTTGACATCTTGTCTCCGTTGAAGGTAATCCAGCCGTGTACCGCGAGATGCTTGGGAAGCGGCTCTTCGAGCGCCATCAGCATTGCGGGCCAGATGAGCGCATGGAATCTCATGATGTCCTTTGCCACCATATGAACGTCTGCGGGCCAGAAGGTTTTATAGTCGTCATATCTGCTGTTGCCGAAACCAAGCGCGGTGATATAGTTGGACAGCGCATCGATCCATACATACACAACATGCTTGGTATCAAACGAAACCGGTACTCCCCACGAAAATGACGTACGTGAAACGCACAGATCCTCAAGACCCGGCTTGATAAAGTTATTAACCAGCTCGATGGCTCTGGTCTTGGGTCTTAAGTAATCGGTATTTAAGAGCAGATCTTCGAGGCGGTCCGCAAACAGCGACATTTTGAAGAAATATGCTTCTTCCTCGGCATCAATGACAGGTCTGCCGCAGTCGGGGCATTTGCCGTTCTTCAGCTGCGAAGGAGTCCAGAAACTCTCGCAGGGAGTGCAGTATTTTCCTACATACTTACCCTTGTAGATGTAGCCTTTGTCGTAAAGTGTCTTAAATATCTTCTGAACGCTCTCGATATGATAATCGTCCGTTGTACGGATATATCTGTCGTAGCTGATGCCCATGTAGCTCCAGAGCTTTTTGAATATCTCAACAATATTGTCAACATACTGCTTGGGTGTAATACCTGCTTCTCTGGCCTTCTGCACGATCTTGAGACCATGCTCATCGGTACCGGTCAGGAACATTACCTTATGTCCCTGCATTCTCTTATAACGCGCGATCGAATCGCATGCCACCGTCGTATAACAGTGTCCGATGTGCGGGTTCCCCGAAGGATAGTATATCGGGGTAGTGATGTAAAAAGGTTTCTTCTCCATTTTAGTTCCTCCTTATATGATCAGATAATACGCGGACAGGCTCGCTTATCACGAAAAAAATCCCGTCCTTAATTCAGAGAATTAAAGACGAGACTAAATATCCCGTGGTACCACTTTAATTCAGCCGTACCTCACGATACGACCCTCAGCGACTGTCCATCAACAGCCTGTTCTGTAACGGGAACACCCGTCGGACGCTAAGGCAATGCGTTCACATCCGCAGCTCCGGGACCATCTTCGACTGTTCTTTGCTCCACCCTCTTTCAGCAGTTACAGGGTTCTCTGCAGGATCCTGATCAGTCTACTCTTCCTTTCAACGCCTTTATTTTAAATTTTACAAGAGTATAGCATGTCCGTCTGCAAAAAACAAGTACAAGTTTCAGATCAGCCCATAGTGCATCATCGCATTGAGAATCCCGTCCTCATGAATACCTGTTGTGACCCATTCCGCAGCGGCCTTGGCTGCCGGCATGGCATTACCCATGGCAATTGCATGTCCTGCTGCCTCGAACATTTCCAGATCGTTCATACTGTCGCCTACTGCGTAACAGTCTTCTTTCGGTATACCGAGGAGCTCGCAGACATGCTCCATGCCGACAGCCTTGGACATTCCCTTCGGAACGATCTCTACCACGCCGAGTACGGTCTCCGGATCGCTCATCTTCACCTCGTCCTGCAATACATCGGGTGTGATGCCGTGTTCTATGAAATCGAAATATTCCCCGAGTTCGCTTTTGATCGTGTCATATTCTGTCTGAACAAGGATATCCGCCGAGAACTTATTGATCTCTATCCCGTCTGTATATCCGCCGATCGTCAGTGCATCCTCTCCCATCTGTTCATACAGATCCGAAACATAATCATCCTTGTCAAAGCCCCAGTTCGCAACCCAGTGCTTTTGCGGT
>JAILIQ010000127.1 GCA_024695205.1 Lachnospiraceae bacterium | reverse complement strand
GTGACCATTCTTCTTATGGTATCCTGACTTGTTCTTGTATCTGTAAACGATAACCTTGCGGAACTTTCCTTCTTCTACTACAGAAGCGGAAACGCTGGCGCCGTTAATGGTGGGGTTGCCAACCTTAAGGGAACCGTCATTTACAACAAGAACCTGATCGAAAGTAACATTCTCGCCTGCAGCTGCGCCAAGCTTCTCAACCTTGATCACATCACCTTCGGCTACCTTGTACTGCTTTCCACCTGTTGCAATAATAGCGTACATAATAAAGACATCCTCCTGTCATAAAACTCGCCGGCTGTGGGGCTGTAAAAAGTAAATGTTAATACACTTACTTAAGCACAGACTTCTACCCTCGTCGTGCGGCACACTCATATAAGATAACATATGGTTTTTATATTGTCAATAGATATTTTTAAATATCAAGCTTAAGCTGCATCTCATCTTCCGCTTCGGTCTTGAATTCTTCCAGCATCTCCTCGTTGGCGCTCGGAAGATCGTCAAGCGAAGAAAGGCCGAAATTCCTTAAAAATTCTTCGGAAGTCCCGAACATACAGGGACGGCCCGGAGTGTTCTTCCTGCCGACTTCACAGATCAGATTGTATTCAAGAAGCTTATTGACCGAATGATCCGAATTAACACCGCGGATCTCTTCTATCTCAGCCTTGGTTATCGGCTGTTTATAAGCTATTATCGATAATGTTTCGAGAAGAACGTCGGTAAGTATATATTTCTTCGGAACATTGGTTATCTTAATGATCGTTTCATACATGCTCGGCTTGGTACACATCTGAAAAGCACCGTCAAGCTCAATGATCTGTACGCCGAAGGAATTATCCTCATAGCGGTCCATAAGATTCCTGATGACTTTACGTACCGTATCTTCATCATGTCCGACCGCCTCCGCGATCCTGCTTATCTCAACCGCTTCTCCCATCGTAAAAAGAATAGCTTCCACATGGGCAAGAAGCAGTTTCATTTCATCGTCAAGATGTTGTATGTCATCCATACCAAATCTGCTCTCCCGTTACTTAATTTAGGCCTGCATGATCTCTTCAACAGGTGTTATATCATTGGCAAGATAATCGATCAGTATATCGTCGAAAAGGCGGTCCTGTTTGATCTTTACCCTGCCCATCTTTATCAGCTCCAGTATGGCCAGAAAACTGATTATCATATCCATTCTGGTATGCTGTCTTTCCATATATTTACGGAACGAAAAATGTCTGTTTTCAAGCCCGTATGTCTGCAGATCGATGATGATCTGGTAAAGATTGGTATCTTCCTTCTCGATCTTGCCGAACTTACTCCTGATGGGGTCGATACGGTCAACTTTACGCTGTACGAGCGTATTGAAAATGTCCTGAAGCTTATTCAGCGAAACATCGGTCAGGATATCGCTGACATTGATCTCGGGTCTGTAGCTCTTAACTTCTTCGGGGACGGTGCTTTCCTTGAACATAACCCTTGAAGCATCCATCTGCTTGTCCTTGAGTTCATATGAAAAATACTTGTACATCTTGTATTCAAGCAGCTTTTCAACCAGTTCGGCACGAGGGTCGATCACTTCGCCTTCTTCATTGACAGGAGGTGTCGGAAGGAGCATCTGGGATTTGATACGGAGCAGTGTCGCGGCCATAACGAGGAAATCGCTCATTATATCCATATCCCTTGTATGGATCGCATCTATGTACTCCATATACTGTTCGGTGATCTCAACGATAGGAATATCATAAATATTGACCTTGTTCTTTTCGATAAGATGCAAAAGCAGGTCCAAAGGTCCTTCAAAAACCTCTAATTTGATATTTAAACTCATCTTAATCCTCCATATTCGAAACCGGAAAGGTTGTTAAAAGCTCATATTTTCTTCATATCCAGGACTACGATCTCGGGCCTGTTCAAAAACCTGAACGGAAGCCCGTGCCACCCGATACCGCCGGAAACGATCATAATTCTGCCGTCATTATACCTGAATAATCCCTTATCGATCTTCGGAAAAAATTCGAATCTCGGGGAGATCAGACCGCCGAGAAACGGAATACGAATGATTCCGCCGTGTATATGGCCGGAAACTACAAGATCAGCGCCCCACTCCATATAATCCTCAAAATATGCCGGATCATGCGCAATAAGGATATTGTATGAATCCTTATCGATATCTCCGAGCTGATCGGAAATCTTCTTCTCAAGCTTAAGTTTGGCCTTCCTTTTAAACTGCGAAGGAGGAAGCATTAATCCGTAGATCCGTGTTCTTTTTTTATCCTGACGCGAATCGGAAGGCTTTTCCACCGTTTGCCCGGCTGTATCATTATCGTCCCTGCCGACCGATACCGAAGCATTGTTCAGAAGGATCGAACCGCCTCCGGAAAGCTTTACATAATCCTTAAAATCACTGTCGTTATAAAAATAGCCTTTTAATCTGCATTCATGATTGCCGAATGAGTAATAAACCGGAACATTGAGCTCCTTAAGCTCTTTAAAGAACTCTGAAGCATAAACAAACTGCTTCTTTGAAGTATTCCCGTTTATCAGATCTCCCGCTATAATAATGATGTCTGGCCGGGTTTCGGATATTTTCCGTAAAAGGATCCCGTTGTTTTTTCCGAACTCTGTATTATGCAGATCCGATAAAAGAACGATCCGCTTCCCGTCAAGGTCGTCAGGGATATTTTCCGAACCGATCTCATATGAGGTAACGGTAAGCAGCTTCGTTTCGACGAAGGAACAGATCATCAGAATGACGATGATCGAAATCAGAACGATCAATACCTGCATAAACAGTTCTCCTACCCTGCAAGACCTTCGAAAATAAAACAGATTCCTGATCTAAAACCACAACATTTTGTGGTAGAGCCTATTCTATATAAGTATATATTGAAGTAAAGCCTTTGTCAATGGAAGTGAAGATATATTTTCTATTGAAAAAAAAATATAGGTAAATTATAATGAAATAGGCGGTTTTTACCGTTTAGTTTCAATATTCCGGACGACTGTTGAAGTCGTTAACCGAAGCATTGGAGGTCAATTATGAAGAAATGTGTTAATTGCGGTTTTATCGTACATGACGATGCCGCAAACTTTTGCCCGGAATGCGGCAACAATCTTGTGCCCATAGATGTTCCGGAAAGTTCAGATTCAGGCAATGACGGTCTGGTTGATTCAACGGTTACAGAGATAACACCCGATGAGCCTTATGTACCCGAGCCCACCAACACCCCGGGTAACGCCGCAACTCCTGTTTATACCTGGTTTCCGACTGATGATACAGCCGGTTCCGCTGCATCTTTGGTTACAGAAGCCCCTGCTCCTGCCGAGACTGCTCCTGTCGAGACTGTTCCGGCTGCCGCAGCCGATATTTATCCGGATCCTCAGTCGGATGCGACCATTTATGATCCTGTTTCAACGGCTGCAGGGATGTCGATGCCCGAACCTCCGGCTGCTCCTTCGGTACCTGTAGAGAATGAACCGGCATATACAGGTTCGGTTCCTGTTCCCGCCTCCGGCGGCAATGGTCCGAGAAAGCTTTCAGAAAACACGATCGTTGAAATACTTGACCGTAATATAGATATGACAGGCAAGGTACTCTCTTCACCCTGGTTCATACTGGCGGTGATCGGTTTTGTGATCTTTACCTTAGGTTCCCTTGTAGATTCCATACTTGTTTATATCAATCCCAGACAGATCGATATGGCATGGCTGAATGATCTGTATACTGAATTCGGCATAGATTTTGATGAGGTCAACGGAGCCCTTACCGATTATAAGCTCGGCGGACTCATCGGCTCGATAATATCGGTGATCCCTATGATATTATCAAGCATCGGCGGTATAATAATGATTGCCAACAGCAAGAAAAGACCCATACCTTCATCCGGTATCACACTTGCCAAGACCAACTGCGTATTCAAGCTTGTAATCGTTATCCTCTGCGCTATCGCATCGGTAAGCTTTATGATAGCATCCTTCCTTATAGGTGACAGATTCTTTGCCGAATACATAGGCAATGACGGTGTTACGGCCTTCAGGCTTCTGATGTTCTTTATAGCACTGGTACTTTTGTTCATCTTCCTCTGCTTCATCTTCTACTACATCGGAATGATCAAAACTCTGACTGTAGCGAAGAAAGCCGGACTTGAAGGCAAGTGCCCGAAGAACAGGGTTTCGATCTTTGCAGCGGTTATCAATATAATTGCAGCTGTATTCCTGCTCATCGGATTTGTGTTAAGCGTACTTGACATTCAGAATACGAGGGATATCGTAGACTGTGTTTTTGCCTGCAGCGGAGTTATCTATTTCTTCTGTGCCGGAATGTCAATGTTCAGACTTAAAGATCTGCTTACAGAGCTCCCCGGTATAAAATAATAAAAAATAACAGCCGTGATATGATGATCTCATACCGCGGCTGTTTTTTTTGCTGATTTTTATTGCTGTCCTTTTATTGCTGTTCTTTTATCGTTGTTCTTTTACTGCTGTCCTTTTATCACTGTTCTTTTACTGCTGTCCTTTTATCACTGTTCTTTTACCGTTTTTTACTGCTTATTTTACTGCTTGTTTTTATCGCTTTTATTTATAGTATTTTGTGATAAAGGAGGTGACAACTTCCGAATATTTTACCGGATCGATACTGTAGCTTTGAGCATGAATCGCACCGGGGCAAAGGTACAGCTCTCTGACGCCTTCCCCTAATTTGGACATTTCTACCGACATAAAAGTAGGAACAAAGGTATCCTGATCTCCGTGGCAGAAAAGAATCGGTATTTTTGTTTTTATAACACCACGTCTCGGAGATACATCCTTCGGATCAAAATGACCGCCTATTTTGAGCATTATCTCGGCAATAGGGAGTATGGGCCATACAGGCATATGATATACGCCTTTCAGCAGATATTTAAACAGATCGACAAGATCCGAGTATCCGCAGTCGGCGATCGTAAGTACAGGTCTGTCATCGATCTCAAGATGCGAAAGAACAATTGCCGAGCCCATTGATTCACCATAGGTAATTATCCTTACATCGGGCCCGAAACGCTCATAGATCCAGTCGATAACAGTCTTTAAATCCTCACGTTCATAATAACCCATAGTCGTATTGACGTTTTTGGCATTATCACCGTGATTGCGATGATCGTACATAATGCAGGTAAATCCCATTTTTAAGAGTATACCGGCATATCCGCTCATAACGATCTTCGACGATGTATATCCGTGACACAGGACGGCGATCCTGTTACGGTTCTCTTCGAGTTCGCTCTTTTCGCTGCGAAGTATCAGACCATGCATATCATATCCGTATTTTGAAGGGATTATGATATCTTCGGTATTAAGTGATGCGATATACTCGGGAGTGAACCTTTTGAATTCGTAGGCTTCATTTAACAGGAATTCGTTATCATGTGTATTCGGACGAAGTACCATTTTGGCAAACTGATAGCTGATGAATAAAACAGCCGCTATCAGGAGCAATACTACTGCGATGATGATCCAACCCCAGAACGGCATAGACACCTCCGAACAGTCATTTTTTTTAGGATTAATCCATAATTTCCCTGATGCGTACAGGCTCTTCAGTACATACGGCCCTTACGATCAGACGTTTGTCCCCGTGGGAAGTACATGTTACCATTGTAAGGAACTTGCCGGGCTTGCCAAGATCCTTGACAACATAAACATCCTCAGGATTTACGATAAAGACATCTTCGACATTATATGTGTATTCATATCCTTCAAGGTCTGTCATAAGAACAGGATCACCTTTTTCAAGCTTGTAAAGATCCTTGAAAAACTTGCCGTTCGTACCGCCGCTGTGGCCGGCGAGCGCACAGTTACCCTCCTGACCTATGCCGACAGATGCGGGAAAATGCCCTATTGCATAAAAAATATTATTATCTTCGGTCCCTTCAACAACCGCATAAACTATATCGATCTTATCGATGGTGATAACTCCGATACATTTCTGCCATCTGAGCTTTGACTGGTCATAATCATCTTCGCCGGCATTTTCGCTTTCGGAAATATTGGCAAAGCTCGTGTCAAGGTTGATCCCCTCAACTCCTGCGGAAGTACCTGTCTGTGTGACATCTCCGACGGAAGGTGGGGGTGTAACTGTAACAGTAACCGTCTCGGAATTGCCGGCAGAATTCTGAACGAAATTATTCAGGATGTCATCCTTGACCTGTTCCATCAGTTTACGCTGCCTGGAAGCAATGACTGCCTGGTTTATGACGGGATACAGGATCGCGCCAAGACCTGCGACAATGATAACTATCCCGATTATCAGGATCAATTTCTTTTTCACTTTTTATCTCCTTCCTTCTGCTGCAGCTCCTGTTGATATTGTTCTCTTTGAGATACAACTTCGGGCTTTTCTTCTCTGGTACTGATATAAAAGTATAAAAGTATTCCGATAAGGACAAGCAACGATAAAATCAGGACGATCTTCGCCTTTTTCATGATAAACCTCCATGCCGGGAGCGTTAAGCATGTCGATGAAATGAACATATCAGCCGTTTTGTCAATATTTCAAGACATAGTAATATGCTTCTTCGACTTTTGAGATCTCGAATTCTTCAAGAACGGAATATCCAAATTTCGTGGCATAACGCTTCAGTATATTTCTGTTATGCGTGAAAATGAACAGATGACCGGAAGTCTCGAGAAGATCTCTTGCTTTGCTCATAAACTCCATATAAAACCGCTCAACTTCGGAACTGTCCCTGCCTGCCGTGATACGCGGCATGTCGGCATAGATCTCGTCAAAACGGTATTGATGTCTAAACTGTATAAAGTCTTTGTTGATAAGCTCTGTTTTCCTGCTCATCCCGGCGGCTTTTGTATTGTTTTGGGCAGCTTTTACGGCTTCCCCGTAAATATCGATCCCGTAAAGGATGCGTGCGGGACTTAAAAACTCCCTTTCGATCAGAAATATCCCGCTTCCGCATACAGGATCCAGCACCGCGGCATTATCGACAATGTATTTTTTCGAAAGTCTCACAAGCAATGCGGCAAGAGAAGGCTTCATGCCTGCGGATATCGTATCTTTCCTGTAATCAAACCTGTCATCGGGAAATGTCCGCATACCGATAAGGAACTGAAGCTTTCCCGAAGAACCTTCGATGAATCTGAATTCGAAATCATAATCACCGGTAGAATTGATAAGCCTCCATCCGGACCGGAATTCAAGTTCGCCGGCGAGTTTCTTCTCAAGATCGCTTTTCTTTTTAATATCACGGCATTTGCATTCAACCCTGAAATAAAAAGGTGCACCGGGATTCGAATGACGTCGGGCCAAATATTCTACAAGGCCGCGTTCGATAAGCGTACGGGCATATTCGGACAGATCTTCGGACATATCTTCTGTTTGTTTTTCGTCCGAAAGCTCCGGTACAAAGAGAATTTCGCCGAAGGTCCGGCTTTCAAGGACTTTACGGATATTCTTCGTCTTCACCATCACTCCCGCGTTAAATTCCCTGTGGGGGATCCTGCCCAGCTCTTCTGTCGTTATGTTTTTAAAATTCCTGTTCGTGAGCAGAACAGCTTCGTTCAACAGCTCATAGCCGGTGTATTCGTGCTTCTTCTCGATCCTGTCACGCAAAAGGATATTAAGCTCTCGCATTTCTTCAAGGATGTGCTTTTTGTCTTCTGCGCCGTATTCGGATTGAATGAGCGTGTCACGACACTTAAGCAGCTTATCGCTTACCGACGAAAAATCAAGGCGACCGATCGCCTCGATATATGCAGCCATGTTATATTTTGTCTGTTCAGTGCAATAAGCTTCAAAAAGCCTTGTAACGATCCTGTCACTGACTTCTTTATCGCCTGCGGCGCCTGCCGCATATCCGAGGCTTATGGCCGAGTTTTTTCTGATCTTGGGATCAGGATCATCAAGATAAGCGGTCAGACGATCCGTCAGTTCGGCAAATTCATTATCCCGGAGTACTTTGATCTCTGCGGCCGCATCATCTTTAAGGAGCTTTTTCAGCTCTGCGAGAGAACCTTTTATATCGGTACCGGAATATAATTTTTTTAAAATAGTATCAAGCATATTTTATTTCATGATCCTTATTGCGCTGTAATTGGATCTGGCAGCAATATAAATGACCGGTTCACTTGTCCCGGCATCTTCAAATGCGTTCTTTACCGAACATTTGTTAAACAGGCCGTCAAAGCTTACGCTGTATCCGTCAGGTATCGTGATATCCACAACACTGAAATTGGAAGTGATCGTGATAAAAGCGTCCTGTTTAAAGGTTGCATCCTTAAGATCGAGATTAATACGGCTGAAGCAGGATTTGGAAATGATACCTGCAAGTCCGAACTCCTTAAGCTTAACATCCTTATTTACAAAAAGTCCGGAAAATTCCTTTATATCACTGTCTTCGTTCTTTTCTTCACGCTTTTTGTCAAGTATGGAATCGATAAACTTGGCTACTGCGGCAACAACAGCGGCTATCGCAGTTAATATCGCAATGATCTTTATGATCTTCTTTTTGATCTTTTTCTTTGTATTTTTAACGCTCTTATCCCTGGCCATTACGGTATCCTCCGGTAGAATTCTTTATTTAACCGAATTATAACACTCTTCGGTATCAAATACAAGGAAAAAGGAAAGTAAAGATTATCTAAATAAGATGAATGAACAATCCACTGCGGAGTTTCGGTTCAAACCATGTGGACTTGGGCGGCATGAGCATGCCTGCGTCCGAAACGGCGAACAACTCCTGAATACTTGTCGGATACATGGAAAATGCAACTTTCATATCCGTATGTACCCTTCTTTCAAGCTCCTGTAAGCCTCTTATACCTCCGATAAAATCGATCCTGTTGTCCGTTCTCGGATCTTCTATACCAAGAACTGGCTTAAGAAGATAATTCTGAAGTATCGAAACATCAAGAGCTTCGACAGGATCTTTGATGCCTGTAAGTTCTTCCCTGGCTCGTAACAGATACCATTTGTCATCCAGATACATCCCATAATTGTATTTGGATGAAGGGCTTACAGGCATATCCTGCCCACTTACATCAAAACTGTCCCCAATACTCTCCAAAAAAGAATTTATATCCAGACCGTTAAGGTCTTTTACGACACGGTTATAAGGCATGATCATCAGCTGATCTTCCGGAAAAAGCACCGAAAGAAAATAGTTGAATTCCTCGGTCCCGTCATAATCCGGATGCTTCTGCCTGCGCTTAATGCCAACCTTGACAGCCGAGGCTGCACGGTGGTGGCCGTCGGCAATATAGATACTCTCAGTTCTGTCAAATTCCAAAGCAATCGCTTCTATATCCGCACCAGCACCGACTCTCCAAACATTATGCATAATTCCGTCATCAGAAGTGAAAGAATATAAAGTTTTATCCGTCGCTTTGATGCGTTCGGTAATACCGCTTATCACATTGTTGGAACGGTATGCCAAAAAGATCGGTCCGGTCTGCGCACTGCAGGTATCAACATGTCTGATCCTGTCCTGTTCCTTCTCCTCACGTGTGTTCTCATGTTTTTTGATCACACCGTTCAGATAGTCATCAATCGAAGCACAGGCAACGATCCCTGTCTGATGACGTCCGTCCATGATAAGCTCGTAAATATAATAGCATCGGTCGGGATCGGTGATATAAACACCTTTTTCGATCTGCTCTTTGAGCATATCACGTGCTTTTTCGTAAACCGGAGTCGAATACATGTCGAAATCTTCCGGAAACTGAGACTCGGGTCTGTCAATCCGAAGAAAGGTAAGCTCATCCTCCATGCATTTTTTTCTGGCTTCGGCCCTGTTATATACATCGTAAGGAAGAGCTGCCACTCTGTGTGCTACCGAAGCTTCAGGTCTGACACAGATAAAAGGTTTGACGCTTGCCATTTAAACCTCCGATCCAAAACAGAAAACGCATTGTTAGATTTTACCAAAAACTGATATATGTGTTCTCCGTTTTTTGGAACAAATTTATAATATCATAGTAATCATAAATATGCAAGGCAAATTTATGAAAAATTCAGAAATTGCAAAACTTTTTAAAGCTGTCAATATATCTTTCAACCTCAGACCTGTCCGGGAATAACGCAAAACAGTCCTCGGAAACGGATCCTACGGCAGATCCGTTTGTCCACCGGCAGTCATATATCGCAAATACACTTGTATTCCTGTTGTTTTTATCATCCCAGTCGTTAAACAGGACCGGATTGATATGCTCGCCGAGTGTACATCCGACGAAATAAGCCCTGCCGTAAGGTCTCCACGGCCGTCCGAGATATACGGTACCTTTGGGACAATTCGAATAAAAATTGCAGTTCAGGAACAGATAGCCGTATTCAAGTCCCTCGACCGTACACGGTGCGCAGACATATCCCCTGCATGCTTTTGGGGAGATATCCGCCCAGTCGTTGTTACGGCTTGACATCATTTCCTGAATACGGAATTCCATGATCACATCATGTGAAAAAATGTGACAATTCTCAAAAAGAACAGTTGCTCCGCCGAAAATAAAATCGATATCGCCCTCTATGTAACAGTTCCTGAATACCTGCTTCGAAGGTGTTCTCGGAAGATCGCCCTTCGGTCCGAAGCCTTCGTTCTTCCCCTGCTTGTTAAGCTCCGGGAAAGGTGCGGTAAACAGGGTATCCTGATGACCTATGAGCTTACAGTTCTCACACAGGAATGAGTTTCCGTCACTGTAGAGAGCCACAGCCTGACCGATCCTGAAACCTATACCGGCAGTATTCTCGATAGTCAGATTCTTAAGGGTTATATTGTCGCCGTCTGTTCTTAAAACTGCCGTACGAAAGGTTCCCCATTCCTTCCCGTCAGCATCCTTCATTCTGGCGTAATTGGCACCGCAGATATATACCGAGCCTTCGGGATCCCCTTCAAGAGTAAGATTAGAGCATTCAAATACCGTATTTTCCCTGTATACTCCCGACGAGATCCTTAGCACGGTCTCTTCATCCGAGCCCTTAAGGGCTGCCGCCGCCTCATTTAAGCTCGCAAAATCCCCATTATGCGGGCTTATCGTAAATGTTTTCATTTACAATCTCAAACTCCCTTACTTCGCTTTCCTTTATTGAACATTTCAAGAAATGTCATTTCCTAAAATGTCATTTTCCGAAATAGTTGTGCTGTCCGTCCGGAAAAGCTTCCCGAACCAGTGATTCATCCTCAAATACGGTCTTTTGGTCATAAACCACACCGTAAACATGCATCGGAAGCTTTTCGGGCATATCGCCTATTGTATAGGCACCGATCAGCTTCTCTTTGGCTGCTTCCAGTTTTGCTTTGTCATTGGCATGTATATATGCCAGCGGTTCACCCTTCTTCACCGGATCACCGATCTTCTTCTCTATGATAAGACCTACGGCATGGTCAATGATATCGTCCTTGGTTTCTCTTCCGCCGCCGAGTATCAGAGATGCGATCCCGACGTCATCGGTCTTGATGGATCTTACAAAACCGTCGCACGGACTCAGTGCAGGCTCTATGAAGGCTGCCTTCTCGAATTTGTCGGTATCGTAAATGTAGGACGGGTCGCCTCCCTGGGCTTCGACCATCTCTGCAAATTTCCTTAACGCACTTCCGTCCACGATCGTCTTTTCGAGCATGCTGCGTGCTTCTTCGGGTGATGAGGCGTGTCCCGAACCGTATACCATATACTGTCCGAGAACAAGCGCATCTTCCATCAGATCTTCGGGAGAATTGCCCTTAAGCGCATTGATCGCTTCGATCACTTCGAGTGTATTGCCGACCGCACGTCCCAAGGGCTGGTTCATATCGGTGATAACACCGTAAGTCTTGCGTCCGGCTCCGTTTCCGATCTCAACCATTGCCGCGGCAAGCGCGACCGAATCCTTAAGAGTCTTCATAAATGCACCCGATCCGGTCTTGACATCGAGTACGATAACATCTGCACCGCTTGCAAGCTTCTTGCTCATGATACTTGATGAGATCAGAGGAAAACTGCTTACGGTTGCCGTAACATCCCTCAGGGCATATATCTTTTTGTCGGCAGGCGCAAGATTGGCGGTCTGCCCGGCTACGGCAAATTTGATCCGGTTAACGTCATCAAAGAATTTCTCGGTGGATATCTGTGTATTAAAGCCCGGAATACTCTCTAGCTTGTCGATCGTTCCTCCGGTATGTCCGAGCCCGCGTCCGGACATTTTAGCGACGGGGATGCCGAGCGCCGCTACCATGGCACCGATCACAAGGGTTGTTTTGTCTCCGACACCGCCGGTGCTGTGTTTGTCGACTTTTACACCCTTTATCGGAGAAAGATCGAGCATATCACCGCTGTGTGCCATAGCAAGTGTCATTCTGACGGTCTCATCCTTATCCATTCCGTTCAGACATACAGCCATCAGAAAGGCCGACATCTGATAATCCGGGATATCACCGTTTGTAAAACCGTTTACGATAAAGTCGATCTCTTCAGGCTCAAGCTTCTGACCAAGACGCTTTTTCTCAATAAGATCATACATTCTCATAACAACACCCCCTGTTAACAAAGTTTATTATTATGCAAGCGAGCCCGTAAAGTAAAATCCTTTACACTCATCAAGCCTAACATTCACAAGGCTTCCGATCATTTCTTTGCATCCGGTAAAATGCACCAGAAGGTTGTTTTCAAGTCTTCCCGTAAGAGGTACGTAAGGCTTGCGACTATCAGATTCTACAGCTGAAGAATGGTCCGAAATCTCCATTTTTCCGTTTGGATCATCCGAAAGATCTTTTTTCTCATAGTCGGTTTCTTCAACAAGAACCTCAACCGTCCTTCCGGTAAGAGCCGATGCCTTTTCTTCCGAAGATCTTTTGATCATCTCAAGAAGTCTGTTGAAACGCTCCTTAACAACATCCTCCGGTATCTGGTCTTCCATTGCTGCGGCAGGTGTACCTGTGCGCTTTGAATAGATAAATGTAAAGGCGTTGTCAAATCCGACCTTTTCGCACAGCTTTAAGGTGTCGCAGAAATCCTCTTCCGTTTCACCCGGAAATCCGACGATTATATCGGTGGTTATCGCAATATCGGGCATCGCTTTCCGGAGCTTGTCTGTGATCTTAAGATAATCCGCACTCGTATAATGCCTGTTCATTGCCTTTAATAACCGGTCGCTTCCCGATTGTACGGGAAGGTGTATGTGTCGGCAGATATGTTTTGAATGTGCCATAACATCTATCAGGTCATCCGAGAGGTCTTTCGGATGAGAGGTCATAAAGCGGATCCTCTTAAGGCCTTCAATATCGTCCACACGCTTTAAAAGCTCGGCAAAACTTATGGAATCTTCAAGTCCTTTCCCGTAGGAATTGACATTCTGTCCGAGCAGCATTATCTCAACCACGCCGTGGGCGACCATATCCCTGATCTCATTTATGATATCGGCATACTTCCTGCTTCTTTCGCGGCCTCTTACATAAGGGACTATGCAGTATGTGCAGAAATTATTGCAGCCGAACATGATATTGACACCGGCTTTGAATTTATACTTGAGGACCGAAGGAAGCTCCTCGACAATATCTGAAGTATCCTTCCATACATCTATGATCGTCCGGTGTTTGGATCTGTGTGATGCTGCGGCTTTTCCGGCATTTTCTTTTGCGTCGGCCCGGTCAAAAGATTTCTCCGAAAAAACTGTCCATAACAGTTCGGCAAGCTTATAGATATTGTGCGTTCCGAAGATAAGGTCGACAAAGCGGTAGCTGTTCTTTATCTTTTCGACAGCCTGCGGTTCCTGCATCATACAGCCGCACAGAGCGATTATCATGTCAGGATCCTTTGATTTGAGCTTGCCGAGATATCCGATCCTTCCGTATACTTTTGTATTGGCATTTTCACGTACCGTACAGGTATTGTAAATGACTATATCGGCCTTCTCGCTCTCCTCGGGCTCAAATCCGATGGCTGCAAGCACACCTTCAAGCTTTTCGGAATCCTTAAAATTCATCTGACATCCAAAGGTCTCCACATGATACCTGGGAGTGCGTCCGAGTTTATCCTTCCAGAGACTTACGCGCTCCCTGCATTTGCCCATAAAATAATACTGGCGCTCCGGTTCTTTATCCGGAGGATTTCCATCCGTAAAAACCGTATTAAGATCAAAATCTATCATCTATAAATCAATTCCTTCAAATATACCAAATATTACCCAACAGTACCGAACAAGTACCTTTAATCCCCATCATATCAAGTATATCAGAACTATGATTCCGTGTCGATAGATAGGCGTAAAAAATTGCGTTCAAGGATCGCTTCATATACCTTTATACCGTCAACTGCCGCCGAGGTTATACCGCCTGCATAACCGGCGCCTTCTCCGCAGGGGTAGATTCCCTTAAATCCGGCCGCTTCGAAGGTTTCGTTTCTTGTTATCCTGACCGGTGAGGAAGTCCTTGACTCAACTCCCATCAGAAGTGTTTCCGGATCGTCAAAGCCCTTGATCTTTCTTCCGAAATCCGGAAATGCCTCCATGATGGCATCACAGATCACTCCCGGAAGGATATTGCGCATATCGCCTTTATCCCACATTCCTTTGACATTCGGGATCTGAGGACCTTTACAGCAGGCCGTCTGTGTAAGCAAAGCCGCCAGATCGCCGTATCTTTGTACCGGTATCTTTCCGTTACATTCCTTAAAGGCTTTCTCCTCAAGCCTTCTTTGAAATCCTATTCCGGCATTCCACTCCGTTCCGTCGAAATCCCTTGAATCGACGTTTACGATTATGGCGCTGTTGGCAGTCGGTTCGTTGCGGTCGGAATTGCTCATCCCGTTCACAACAAGTCTGCCCTTTTCCGAGGACGAATTGACGACGAATCCGCCGGGACACATGCAGAAGGAATAAACGCCCCGGTCAAGTCTTTCGGAACGGTAGGTCAGTTTATAATCTGCCGCAGGCAGCCTTATCCAGTCTTTCCCGTACTGGGAAAAACCTATCATTTCCTGCGGGTGCTGAACCCTGACTCCTACGGCAAAAGCCTTCTGCTCCATCATAAGACCCTTTTCATGAAGCATTTCAAAGGTATCTCTTGCGCTGTGTCCGATCGCAAGAACGAGGATATCTGTATCGATCACCGATTCTTTGCTGTCCTGATCTGTATTTTCGATCGTGACCGCACGGATGCGGTTCTTTTCGGTTATGATCTCCTTAAGGCGACATCCGAAGCGGACTTCTCCGCCCAGATCGATTATCTTGTTCCTTATGTTCTTAACAATTACCGCGAGCCGGTCGGTTCCCAGGTGCGGCTTTGCGTTAAAAAGAATGCTTTCGTCGGCACCGTTTTCAACAAGTATTTTCAGAAATTCATCGATCCTGCCGGCCTTGTCGTGAATCATCGTCGAGAGCTTTCCGTCGGAAAATGTACCCGCACCGCCTTCGCCAAACTGCACATTGGTATTTTCATCAAGCTCACCTGTATTCCAGAAGGAATCGACGATCTTCATACGCCGGTCAACATCCTGTCCTCTTTCGATCACAACAGGTCTTAATCCTGCCATAGCAAGCTTATATGCACAGATCATGCCTGCAGGTCCGAAACCGATTATAACGGGCCTTTTCATGCCTTTTGAGGGAACGTCTCCGACCCGGTGGACCGGCTCCGATTTCGAAACAGGATCCCTGTAGATCACATGCTCGGCTACAGCAACATCCCTGATACGTTTATCCGAAACGATCTTTTTTTCA
>JAILIQ010000085.1 GCA_024695205.1 Lachnospiraceae bacterium | reverse complement strand
GGGACAGAACTGCGTTATTTACAAACGCTGCGCCGACCAGCAGCAGGATCATTGCTTTCATGCCTTATCTCCTCCTTTTCCCGGTGTATTGTTGACCTGTGTTTTCACTGCCTCTTTTGCTTCTTCGGCGGTCCGGGCACCGGAAGCGGCGATATTTACAGCAGCTCCGCCCTCGGGAAACGCCTTCTTCGCAACCGCCTTGGCGCTGGCTTTTAAGGCCGCCTGCTCATCCGCGATCTTTTCAAGGAGTTCACGGTTGGAGGCACATACATATCCGTGGCAGTTGGCGCAGTCGCCACCGCATGCAAGAGGCTCTGTGGCTGCAGGCGCATCACCGTTGGTCGCGCTGCGAAGCTTGAGCTTGTTCTGTATGGCAGTGAGCAGTGCAAGGATGAAGAACGCTCCGGGCGCCATTACAAATATCGAGAAAGGCTCATAGGCATCGGGAAGCACATGCAGTCCGAATGCGGTTCCGGCACCGAGAAGTTCACGTATCAGACCGATTATCGTCAGCGCGATCGTAAACCCGAGTCCCATTCCGATACCGTCAAAGATCGACGGAAGCACGGGATTCTTGCTTGCATAAGCCTCTGCACGTCCAAGAATGATACAGTTTACGACGATCAGCGGAATATAGATTCCGATCGCATCGTTAAGTGTCGGCAAAAACCCCTGTATCAGCAGATCCACTATTGTAACAAATGAAGCCACAACCACGATAAACGCAGGCATCCTGACCTTATCCGGTATGATCCTGCGAAGTGCCGAAATGATCATATTCGACATGATCAGAACGGCTGTGGTCGATAATCCCATTCCGAGTCCGTTGATCGCCGATGTTGTGACCGCGAGCGTCGGACACATTCCCAGCATCAGAACAAGGGTGGGATTTTCTTTAATTATGCCATTATAAAGGCGTTCGGTACATTTATTCATTATATGATCCCTCATTTACTTCAGTACTCCGGTACTCAAATACTCCACTACTCAACTGCTCCGATCAATTTCCGTTTTCAGCGTTCCAGGAATTCAGAAACAAGTCCCAGGCAACCTTAAGTGCCGCATTTACGGATCTTGTCACCGCAGTGGTTGTAATGGTCGCGCTTGATATGGCATCGATCTCTGTATCTCCGCTTATGTTGCGCTTGGCAAGAGAAAACTGTTTAACATTTGCGCCCCTGAACTGGGATTTGAAAGCATCTTCCTTCGCATTCATTCCAAGACCGGGCGTTTCGGAGATCGAAAGGAATTCAAGGCCCATGAGCATTCCCTTTTCAGCATTCGATGAATCTTCGTTATTACCGTTGCTGATACCCATCGTCATCGTGATCTTGCCCCCGTATCCCTTTGAGCTGGTCACTGTCATGACCCAGCCGAGAGGCAGACCGAAATTCCCTTCCACCGCAACGATATCGTCTATCGTAACGCCTTCATAGGCTTTTTCACCCTCAATGAGTTTGTTGGCGCGATCAAGGATTCCGTCGATATCATCAAGTTCTTTTATAGATTCCATCGAAGGAAAAACAGCCTTGAATGCGTCTGCCTTGGCCTGTGCCTGCGCCTGCGCTATGGGATCCTTGGTAAGCTCATATACAAATCCGAGCGCCAAAGCTGCGATAACGGTAATAATAAACAGGATCACCGCGTCATGTATGAGACCGCCTTTTGAACCGGGTTTTTCCGGTGAAGTGGCTGTATTTTGTTTTTTTGCGGTATCTTCACTCATTTTGCGGCACCCCCTTTCCTGGTTTTAAGGGTACCGAAAGCTCTCGGCATAGTGTAACGCTCGATCACCGGTACAAGCAGGTTACAGAAGATGATCGCATACGAAACACCCTCTGCAGAATTGGAGACTATCCTGATGATACCGGTCATGATACCGAGAACTATACCGAATACGATCTGCCCAAGCTTTGTGATCGGACTTGTCACATAATCGGTCGCCATAAACCATGCGCCAAGCATGAGTCCGCCGCCGCATATCTCGCAGGCAACATATCCGGGGTCAAAGCCGTGTCCGCCGAACAGCAGTACAAATACGGCAAAGGTCGCAATATATGCTACAGGGATCCTGAAATTTATCACTTTGCGGCAGAGCAGATATGCTGCGCCGATCAGGATCGCCAGAGTGCTCGTTTCACCGATGACACCGCCCGTAAAACCGAAGAACATGTCTTTAAGGCTTACAGAACTTAAAACATCCGCTCCCGCTTCAAGATTCTTTATCACCGCAAGAGGTGTAGCCGACGAAATACCGTCTATCGAAGCCGCACCGTGCCACAGATGTGAATTCTGTGTTGCGTCTATCGCAAATGAAGTCATCCTTCCGGTAAAGCACAGCATTACAAAGCATCTTGCGCCCAGTGCCGGATTCATGAAATTCTGTCCGAGGCCTCCGAACATCTGCTTAACCACAATGATGCCGAATGCGCTCGCAACGATCGGGATCCACAGCGGAACCGTTGCAGGCATGTTCATTCCTATCAGGAGTCCTGTAACGAGAGCGCTGCATTCGTAAGATGTCTTCGGTTTCTTCATCAGAAGATTCCAGAGATATTCAAATACAACGGAGGACGCCACACTTGCAAGCAATACGGTAAATGCCGAAACACCGAACCAGTAGATGCCGAACAGACAGGCCGGGGCAAGCGCTATGGCGACATCCCTCATGATGCCTGCTGTCGTAACTCCGCTTCTTACATGAGGAGAAGCGGAAACATTATACATTTCTTTCATTATAATTTGGCCGTTTTCCTGTTTCCCGGGTGCTAACCCCCGGCTCAACGGTTATAAACGGTGCTTCCCTCCTTCCTCATTTCTTCTTTCTGTTATCAAGAATGCTTCTTCTTGTCTGTTTCAATGCCTGTGTAAGTCTTCTTCCGGCAGGACAGACAAATGTACACGATCCGCATTCCATACATTCCATACCGCTGACCGCTTCAAACGAAGCATCGTCAAATTTCTCCGCCGCATGCATCAGCATCTGCGGGATAAGATTCTCGGGACACGCCTCAACGCAGCGTCCGCAACGGATGCAGGGCCCTTCGGGAACCGCATCGGCCGGATCCTCGGCAAAAGCAAGCAGTGCCGAACTGGTCTTTGTAACGGGGATCTCCACATCAAACAGTGAAAGGCCCATCATGGTCCCGCCGGATATCAGCTTTTTGGGCTTGGTCTTAAAACCTCCCGCGGCTTCAAGCACCTCGCTGTAATGCGTACCTGTCTTGACGCTGAAATTCTGCGGGTTCATCACCGCATCGCCCGAAACCGTAACAATACGCCTTATCAGAGGAGTCGACTCGGCTACGGCCATATGTATCGAAATAACGGTGTCAACGTTATTTACAACCGTTCCCGCGTCCGCAGGGAGCATTGACGAGTTGATCTTCCTCCCCGTGCAGGCATATATCAGCTGACGCTCCGAACCCTCGGGATATTTTGTTCTTACGGTCTTTACCTCGATCCTGTCCTCATTTGCGACAAGCGCCGAGATCTTCTCGATAGCAAGCGGCTTGTTGTCCTCAATCGCAATGATACCCCTTGCCTTGTCGAAAAGCCTGAGTATGATCTTCAGACCGTCAACAAGCTTTTCACCCTCTTCAAGCATCATCCTGTAGTCCGATGTCAGATAGGGTTCGCATTCCGAACCATTGACTATTATATATTCGATCGCATCTTCATTCTTCGGAGTCAGCTTGATAAATGTCGGGAAACCGGCACCGCCCATTCCTACGATACCCGCGTCACGGATTATGTCCCTGATCTCCTGCTTTGAAAGCTTCGTATAGTCTCTTAGTTCACCGACTCCCGGTGCACGTTCGTACTGATTGTCGTTCTCTATGACGATCGCATCGACGACCGCTCCCGATACCGTAAGTGTCGGTCTGATGGCTTTTACCGTTCCCGATACCGATGCGGCGATCGGTGAAGAAACAAAACCGCCGGCTTCCGCAATGATCTGTCCCATCAGAACCCTGTCACCGACTGCCACAACGGGCTTGGCCGGAGCGCCGATATGCTGTGACATGGGATATACCAGATCACCCTTGGGAAGAAGCTGTACGGTAGGCTTGTTCATCGAGAGTTCCTTACCTTCGTAAGGATGAACCCCGCCCTTAAAGGTTCCCTTCTTCATCCTGTAGTTCCTCCTGAAAATCTATTCTTTATTTCTTATCCGATCCGTCGATCAGTTGTTTCTTGGAATTATATTTAACACCGTCCTCGATCGTGCTCCCGTCGCAGGTGAGCAGTTCGGTAACGGTCACGAATTTCCATCCTTCGGCAAGGAGCCTGTCGATCGCGACTTTGACTCCCTTGATCGTTGTCGCATGTATCTCATGGACCAGAATTATATTGCCCGATCCGGCACCCTTATATACCTGCTCCGCAACATAGTCGGCATCGCGGTATTTCCAGTCGAGAGTATCAACATTCCAGGTGATGACCGGATGACTGATATTCGCAAGCACCGTTTCATTGGTATCTCCGTACGGCGGCCTCATAACTGTCGGATATGCTCCTGCGGCCTCGTATATCGCATCGTCGCATTTTTTGATCTCGCTGCGGACCCCTTTTGCCGAGAGTTTGGTCAGCTGCGGATGCGTATAGCTGTGGTTGCCCAGTTCATGTCCCTCTTCATACATGCGCCTGACCTGGTCTGCATAGGTCGAGACCTGATTGCCGATCATAAAGAAGGTCACATGCACTCCCCTGTCCTTAAGGAAATCCATCAGCTCATCGCTGAATTTACCGGGACCGTCATCAAATGTGAGTGCTATCTTCTTGTAATTCGAAGGCCGGCTTTCAACGACTATCTCAATATTATCGCCGTTTCCGTCGGAAATGGTGCATTCCCCTTCGGAGATCGCAAGTATCCTCCCGTCCTTCGTAACATTGGCCACATTCCTGTTCGTACTGTAGAAATGCGCAAGCTGTCGTGCTTCTACGATCGCATTCGTTACGATCGTTCCCGTATACAGAGTCAGGTTTTCCGTAACCAGACTGTTCCCCGCCGTATTCTTCGCGGCGTATGTCCGGTTGGGAGAGATAAAAGTAACGGCAATGCCGGATATCAATATCACAGCAAGCAGTTTTTTCAATGTTTTCATTTTATTTTCCTTCTTTTACCACTTTTTCCGTGTAACCCCAAATCCCCCGTTTTTCTAACCTCATCCTGAGAGCGCCATTGATCAGCTGATCGAACGCAGCAAGCTGCGCCTGCGTACTGTCGCATCGATGGCGCTCCCGGTATCGATACAGTCGTTTAAAATTTCGGACCGCCTTCCCATTGTATTATCCGGCCGATACCGGTCATATTTCTTTTCTGATCACCTTTTCAACGAAGTCGGTTACCGTTTCCGCAAGCAGCATCTGCGTCTTTTCGGAAGGATGATAATCGGTACCGTATCCGTTTGCGGGATCCTGGTCTTTTAACGGCAGCCAGTAAACCCGCCTGTCGCCTTCCGCGATCTGCATCGAAACAGCCATTTCAACCGTTTCGTTGAGTGCCTCGGTCATGATCCCGAGCGCACAGATGATCTTCGCAAAAGGATTCTTTTTCCTCAGATGCCCCAGAAATTCCTTATAGGCATTGCAGAATTCGCGCCGCCTGTTCTCAAGCTCCTGCCCGTCATACTTCGCGCTTACGGCCGGATCCGCGGGACAGCAGAAGCTGCTGTCGTTGGTTCCTGCAAGCAGAACGATGATATCGGGTTCAAACGAAAAATCATAATCAAAGTTCGAAGGCAGCTCATCTTCGATCTTAAACACCGAACAGCCCATTTTGTCGTAATATCCGGTAAGGATATTATCGGTGTTCCTCTCCCCGTCGCAGGTAAATCCCGAAATGAGTCCGGCTCCCGATTTTGAAACTATGCTGAAATCGGCATTCAGGTTCCGGGCGACGATATAACCGTACGCAGCCGAAACATTCTCGGTAGCTGTGGTGTAGGTCTGCGACAGATTGCCTTCGACGCCGTATCCGCAGGTGATGGAATCCCCGATCACCTCTATCTTAAGCCTTTTGGCCTCGGTCGGAGTGATGTTTTCGCAGCCGCCGTCCTTATCCTCAAGGGAAACGATGCCGATCGAAGAATCCGCAGATTCGGAAAGCTTGACAAATCTGTAAACATGCCTGCCGAAAGCATCGACATTCAGTGTTTTTTCGGGGCATTCAAGACGATCCTCGATGATCGGCTTTTCATCCTTGTAGATCGCATATCTGCCCAGATGTATATCGTTGTCGCCCTGCCCAAACTGTATTTCGTCGGACTTCAGCCTGATCGAAAAGCCGCCGTCGCATTCCCATTCTATTCCCGTTCCTGACCACGACAGCCACATTATCTTGTTATATACGAACACCCTTCCGAGCTTCTTGACTCTTCCGGTCCATTCCGGTAAATATTGTTCTTCCTTTGAATTTTCCATTTGATCCCCCAATAGATTAATCCTAAAGCTGCCGTCACAGGCTCTTCTTTCTGGAATTTCTTATGATCCTGCCTGTCTCGGCGACCAGTTCCTTGGTCTCTTCATCCATTTTACCAAGGTTTTTCATGACAGTAAACAGATTCTTCGCTTCAAAAAGCTCATCAAGCGTCTCTGCCTGAGTTGCCTCGATGATCTCATAGATACCGTCCGTCAGCTTCATGCGTTTCTCGTCCGACATGTCCGTTATCCAGCTGTTGATCGCCTCATTGGTCCTGATGCCCGACCCCGATAAACTCTTTTCCCCGACAAAATCTCCGCCCAATATACCCCATGTGTATATATTATGCTGCTTTCTGCCTTTTGCGGAACTGTAAACAACCCTGTACTTCTCCTT
Source organism: Lachnospiraceae bacterium (assembly GCA_024695205.1). Lineage (GTDB taxonomy): Bacteria > Bacillota > Clostridia > Lachnospirales > Lachnospiraceae > RUG11977. Next base: position 5,318 of record JAILIQ010000085.1, on the reverse strand, counting down.
ATGCTCAAGCAGAAGCCCTACGATGGATGACTGCGGAATGAAAGTCTCCATGCGGTCGACCACTCTCGTAAATCCTCTTCTGCCGGTCGTACTGTCCTTAAATCCCGGACTGTCCAGACCTCTTACCGCAACGATCCTCTCCTGTACATCCTTATGTGCAAAGGCCGCGGCATACATTGCAAGATTACCGCCTTTGGAATGTCCGCACAAATACATTTTTCCGGAATTGTCCCGGGCCAGCCTGTTAACATATCCGACAGCCTCTTTCTGGGAAGGCAGCTCCTCCATAAAGCCCATATTGAAGTCTTCTTTCCAGCCCACGATCGTCCCGTCGGTTCCCCTGAACGTGACGACCATGCTCCCGTCCGGCAGCATGAAGGTTACGGCGCTGAACTGTTCCTGTTTTACCGGATCGTAAATATTCACATAGCATCCGGCTTCGAGCTTCCCGAATCTTTCGGATCCGGCAACCCTGTTCAAAAGCTTCTCATCGCCCGGAAGATGATACCCCGGCTTTTTTCCTCTCTTCTTCATGAGCTCAAGTACTTTTACGGCAGCATCCCTAAGCGGAACAAACCCTTCTTTTGACGTATCCGGAAGCACTCCGTCAAACGGAATGTAAGAAAGACTGCAGAATACAGCATAATCGGCATTGACCGGTTCAACTGAGGCAAAGGAAATATCCCCGCGCCAGTCAAGATAATCAAACAGATTATTCATATCCGGTGAACCCCCTTTTCGAACAATATTCCGAAAAATGGCATAATAACATTATAGCACATTATGTTTTACAGGCAAGAAAGAAATTCTTTGTTGTGACCGAAAAATAATACTGTTGCACAAAAAAACTCACGGGCCGGTCTCCAAAAAACGGATGATCGCCCGTGAGTCTGGTTTCTTACAGATCAGGTTTCGTCTATGCTTTTTTCCATAAAGCTCCTGAGTTCGTCCTTTTCCATATTGAGCGAGACTCCGAGCTCACTGTAAAGAGAATTCTCCGCCGCAACGAAATACCGCTCGTCGACCGAGGGCAGCTTCTTGCCGGCTGCGGCGCGTGTCTTTCTTCGAAAATAGATCTCTTTTATAAGCTCTGTGATCTTCACATAATCACAGCTCTGCAGAACAGCCTTATACGTATCCTCTCTTTTACGTTCGTCGGGTATCTCAAGCCTTCCGATATCGCCGAGCCTGCTGACGAAATTCTTTGCCTCGTCAAGGCTCAGGACCCTGCGCATTACCACCCTTTTACCGTCAACCGGAGCGAAAATGTGATTGCTCCCTTTCTTTCCGACAGGTGAGAGGGTGTAGTATTGCTTGTCCTTGGCAACACCTTCCATCTCGAGAGCACCGACTTTTTCAACCATACACACACCATCGGTACCGAATACAACAAGTTCTCCTACTTCGAACATTTCGCTCCTCCTTTCCGGGCAGACTTAAAATAACACCTACATATTATAATCATACCACAAAAAAGAGAAAAATGTAAGAAGAAATTGAACAAAGTTCTTTTTTTATTCTTTCGGCTTCCTGATCTCGATATGTACTTCACGAAGCTGTTTTTCGGTGACTTCACTCGGTGCTCCGCACATAAGATCCTGTGCGTTGCCGTTCATCGGGAAGGTTATGACCTCACGGATGGATTCCTCGCCGGTAAGGAGCATGATCATGCGGTCAACGCCGGGTGCGGCGCCTGCATGGGGCGGCGCTCCGTAGCAGAATGCATTGTACATTGCAGGGAATTTGGATTTGACTTCATTTTCACCGAGGCCGACAAGATTGAATGCCTTGACCATGATCTCTGGATCGTGGTTTCTTACGGCGCCCGATGCGGACTCATAACCGTTTATTACAAGGTCGTACTGGAATGCGGTGATGCTCAGCGGATCGAGCTCGCCCTTCTCCGCCTTCTCAAGGGCTTCAAGACCGCCGTTGGGCATCGAGAAGGGATTATGGCAGAACTCAAGAGCACCCGATTCCTCACCTATCTCGTACATCGGGAAATCAACGATCCAGCAGAACTGGTACTGTTCCTTGTCCATATGCTCAGGGCAGAGCACTCCGAGCTTGGTACGCATTACTCCTGCGGTCTTCTGTGCAGCACCGAGAGTGCCTGCGGCAATGCCTACAAAGCATCCGGGCTTCAGGCCGAGAGCTTCGATAACCTTTTCCTTCACGGGCTGAACGAATTTGGCGATGCCTCCGACGATCTCTCCCTGCTCGTCAAGCCTGAACCAGTAAGTCTTCTGTGCGGTCTGCACCTCAACGTCCGCGATGAGCTGATCGATCTGCTTACGTGTTGCGGTAAATCCAGGAACCACAACAGCCTTGATCTTCCTGCCCGCAAACGGCTCAAAGCCTGTGTCGGACAGAACCGAAGTTGCATCCTGCAGTTCAAGGTCTATACGAAGGTCGGGCTTATCCGTACCGTATTTATCCATTGCCTCAAGATAAGGGATCCTCTTAAAAGGAGCGGGAGTAACCCTCTTGTAGATTCCGTATTTCTCAAATACGGGAACAACAACCTTCTCAAGGACCGCAAGAACATCATCCTGGCTCGCAAATGCCATTTCCATATCCAGCTGGTAGAATTCACCGGGCGTACGGTCACCGCGCGCATCCTCATCACGGAAGCAGGGCGCGATCTGGAAATAACGGTCGAAGCCGGATGTCATCAGCAGCTGCTTAAACTGCTGGGGAGCCTGGGGAAGCGCATAAAACTTGCCGGGGAATTTACGCGAAGGAACAATATAGTCACGGGCTCCTTCGGGCGAAGATGCGGTAAGTATCGGTGTGGTGATCTCAAGGAATCCCTCCTCCGTCATCAGACGGCGAAGCTCCGCAACAACATTGCTCCTTAAGACTATCTTTCTCTTGACCTCGGGATTGCGCAGATCAAGGAATCTGTACTTAAGTCTCGTATTTTCATCGGCTTCCTTCGATCTGTTGATCTCAAACGGAAGCTCATTGTAGATACATTTTCCGAGAACCCTGATCGCATCGGGAACTACTTCGATATCGCCTGTGGGAAGGTTCGGATTCTTGCTCGATCTTTCCCTTACGGTTCCCTCCACCTGTATAGTTGTTTCCGCATTGAGACCGTCGATGATGTTCATCATCTCCTCGGTTTCGATAACGATCTGGGTGGTTCCGTAGAAATCCCTTAAAACCAGGAATCCGAGGTTTTTGCTTACTTTACGGATATTCTCATACCAGCCGGCGAGTGTGACCTTACTGCCGATATCCGTTATACGCAATTCGTTACAGTTATGCGTTCTTGACTGTGTCATTTTATCTCCTCACTTTCGTTCAAATAAATACCGATTATACCGCTTATTCTATCACAAAGCGTTTATTTTGCAAATGATATTTTATTCAGCATATTATATTTGACCGTCACCCCTAAATATGTTATATTGCTATATCGGAATGATATTTGGTCATTGTTCCCATAAAATGCCAAGAAACAGGAGAAACGCAAAAGAACATGAAAAAAAAGCTGACTGCATTATTAATGCTTATTGTACTTGCTGTCTCGATCGCTCTGCCCTACAGTGCATCTGCCGCCGAACTCGAATATCCGGGGCAGTATTTAAGGCTCAGCGTCCGTGACGACGTAACAGTCCTTACATCCTCAACCTCAAAATACGATGATGCATGGGCAACGGCAGGAATCGCAAATGTTTCGGAAAAGATCAAGGAATTCGGCAAGATGGGAGTTATCGCACTCTTCTACGACCCCGTGACAAAGACCTCGGTTTCCTTTATTTCCAAGCATAACAGCGAGACGGTATCCGTATTCTCATTTGTGGATAAACCCGATCAGGAGATACTCGATTATGTGACTCACGGTTTTGAGTCAAACGAGAATGTAAAGGCCGATGTATCGATCATACCGCACGATACCGCCAATTTCTTCAGACTCGTGCTCGACGCCTCCTCCTCACAGGATGCCTCGATACAGGGAATGGAAGTTATCTACGGGACCGCGATCAACGGCATCATGCTCCAGTTTGACTGTTACTCCGCCAGCGGAATAGCTCCCAACGAACAGTTTATCAGGGAACTTGTTGATTCTGTCGTATTTACCAAACTGATCACACGCGAGGAATATCAGGCGGAAGCCGAGGCTTCGGCCAAGAAGGTGCTTACCGGCGTTATAATATTCTTCGGTGCCCTTATCGCGCTTGCAGTTTACGCCATAGTCAGAAAAAGAGTCATCAAAAAACGTCTTGCGAAGATCTCGGAGACGACCACGGCTTTCCACGCCAAGCGTAAGGACGGGACGATCTCCGATAACCCGCCTGTTGTTTACACCGCCTCATGTACCTACAATGAATCCGTGATCAACTCCTATACGACCTACAACACCTGGATCAAGGCCCTGCCTGTCCTTGCTCCCTGTACGCTGCTGTATCTGATGATCATTTTCATGATGCTCACAAAGGGTTATCCTTTCTATGCGGTCATCACGGCCGGAATCGGTGTCTGGCTGCTCTACACGCATTATTCAAGGCTTGAGAAGCTTAAGGAGACCATGAAGAAGCGTTTCGGCACAGCTTCAAAGCCCGAAGTTACCGTACGTTTTTACGATGATTATTTTGATGTTTCGGGTCTGGGCGCCATCGCCGAATATCATTACCTTCAGATCACCGGCAGAGGGCATCTGAACGGTTATACCTTTATTTACATCGGAGACGACAATGCAATCTTCATCGCCGATGAAACGGTGACCGGCGGAACTTATCCCGAGCTGGTATCATTCATCAAAGGAAAGAGTAAATAAAAGAGCAAAACCAGAGAATCAAATATTATACAGAAAAGGACAACAACGATGGGAAAAAGAAAAACCGCAGCTCTTATTCTTGCGATCTCGGTCATGTCACTTGCGATCATAGCGCTGGTCGCGGTCATGATCAACATGAACAAAAAGGATAATAACGATCCTGCGACAAATATCACAAACGCCGCATCTTCGAACGGTGCCCAGGGTACTCCCGCAGTAAAACCCGATGATGCTTCGAAAAATGACCCCGGCAAAACAGATGATGCTGCCGGGACCGGGGTTACGGAAACCGCCAAAAATCCCGACGAAACACAGAACAGCACCTCGGCGGACGACCGCTCCGATGCCTCATCCGCAGATCCTTCATCTCCGGACGGCAGCGCTCAACCCGGTTCTTCATCCGAAAATAACACTCCCGAAGCAACCGCAACACCGGTACCTCCTACACAGGCTCCCGTTGAAAGCGCAATAAAAGCCAATGCCACCGTTACAGCCAACCAGCTCAACGTGCGTACAGGCGCAGGGACCGATA
>JAILIQ010000057.1 GCA_024695205.1 Lachnospiraceae bacterium | reverse complement strand
CCTGGTATTCGCATAGTCGGGGTAATATATCCTGTCAACCGCAATATTTTCAAGTATCTGCGGTACTCCGCCCGCGTGATCCTTATCAAAATGGGTCACCAGCAGAAGATCAAGCCTTGAGATCCCCTTTTCCTTAAGTTTTGCAAGGATATACTCCGCATCGGCTTCTTCGCCGGCATCAACCAGGATATTGGCATCTCCGGAGCTGATAAGGATCGCATCGGCTTTTCCTACCGCAAACGCGGTGATAATGCAGTTTGTGCCGGCAACATCCTGCCCGTTTCCATCTGTATCGGAGAGATCATTTCCCTCGCCGTTCCCTGTAGCTGTCTGGTTCGACGTCTCACCGGAGTTTCCTCCGGTTACATCGGTTACTCCCGGTACTCCCGATCCGTCCGACCCTCCCGGTACTCCGGTAACCCCGGTTACTCCCGCTCCATCAGATCCTCCCGGTACTCCCGGGGAGCCGTCAGAACCTTTTGTGCAGCCGACAGCCGTAACCAGCACCAGTACGGCCAGGATCATAAATAATCTTATTTTCACTGTATCACCTATTTATTACTTATTTTTGATCTTGTTCTCTTTTTTCTTCAGTAAATAAACTACTACTCCCGCAAGTACCGCAACGACCGCAACAGCAACAGCACCCTTCGTTATTGACTTACTGCTGCCGGAATCACCGGAGTTGCCTGAGTTACCTGAGTTACCTGAGTTACCGTCGGTACTGTCAGTCGAGGCTGTTTTTGCACCGTCTGCATCCGGGGAACCGCTTTGGGCTGTTTCGCCGGCTTTATCGGAGGTACCGGACTGTTCGCTTCCGGTTGCATCAGCTCCCGCATTGTCCGAAGATGCTTCAGGCTGTCCGTATTCCGACGCGGCAGAACTGCCCTCTTCGGTCACAACCGGAGCAGGCTGCTCACCGTCGCGCGTATAGATAAGAGAAACATCATCCACGTACAGATCGGCATTGCCGTCTGTTTCAAAATAGATATATACCGAATTGAGTCCCGCGGGAATGTCGAAATTCATTGAGACCACATGCCAACCGTCGTCTCCTGCCGCAACTTCTTTCAGCGGTATCGTCTCGCCGGTCTCGAGGCCGACTCTGACAACCTTGTCGTCGGTCTTTACATAAGCCGTGAAGGTAACATTTTTACCGGAGAATCTTGAAGCCTCCATCATCATCGTGGCGTCCTGCTCGGCACGTTCGCATACGACCGAGTAGCCGATGAAAGCTTCGGGAGTGTGGTTGACTCTCGGCGCCATCTCAAGCTTGGGCTGGTGTCCCGAGCCTCTGGGATAGAACCCGCCCTTCTCAGGCTTGTAAAATACAGTCGCCGAGCCTTCCTTATAGGGCTCAAAATCAACTTCGATATCCGCAAGATCCTTCATCGTATCGGCAAGAGTAAGTGTAAATTCCTTCTTGTCCGCGGCAAGCAGCATGGCATCATATGCCGGCTTTTTCGTCAGGTCTCCGTTTAATACGAGCGGATCGTCGCCGCTTCTCCAGGTCATCTCATCGGAAAGACCCCAGAGAGTTACGGATGACAGATTCACACCCGATTCCCTGGCAGCCACAAGCCTTGAAAACAGCTCATAGTAGAACTTGGCCTGGTAATACCAGCGGTTCTCGTCATGATGGGTACATCCGACGTCAAGCTCTGTGATCTGAACCTGGCCTACTGCTGCATTATATTTCTCGAGAGCGGTTATATACTGGTCGATGTTCTGGGTATCGCTCAAATGCCCCTGCATTCCGATACCGTCGATCAGTCCGTCGCCGAACATCGTTCCGTCGCCGCCCTCTTTGATCGCAAAAGACTTGACTACACTCTGGTTCTCATTATAGACCCTCTTGGTCGTAAAATCCACGATAATATTGACTCTTGCGGGGAACCATTCGTTATAGTCATTATAAAAGAGTCCGGGCATGATGGAGGAAAGATCCCCGTCAGGATCAAGCCCGTAATCGGCCGCATATTCCTTCGCATAGGTCAGCTCTGCCTCCCTTGCGTACAGAAACGCAAAATACAGAAAATCGGGTCCGATGATCCTGTACCAGTAGCTGCGACGCAGTCCGTCGTCCTTGCCCTCGTCAACGGCTTCATTTACGACATCAAAGGCATATACGGTATCCGCATAACCGTTTGAATAAACGTATTTCATTGCACCGTAAATATAGGTCTTAAGCCTCTCAAGCAGCGTATCTCGGTCAACCAGACAATCCGCGTCAAGATTGCTGTTGGCATTCGTGGTAGCCTTGCCTGCCGAAGTTGCCTTAAAATCCTTGCCGAAGATCGACGCATTGATCTGTGAATGCCATACAAGCACATGGTAACGCATCTTGATACCGTTGGCATCACAGAATTTTAAGATCGCATCACCGCTCGTCCCTGCCCTGTACAGGGTTTCCGAACCAGTATTGAAATTGGTATCGGGCTTGAACTCGTTCTCGGTCGTAAGGCTGTTAAATACGCCCAGAACGGTCTGTGTGCGTGCTCCCGTCGAATGATACCAGCTTCCCGAGGCGGGCATCGCAACACCGATCTTAAAATAATCCTCATAGGCATCCTTTAATCCCACAAAATCCGGACTTTCGATATACGGCGGCTCTGTCTTGGCAAATACACCTTTGCAGCCTGTTACTCCGCCCATCGAAAGCACCAGCACCATACACAGCAGCAACGCCACTGTCTTTTTTACAGAATTCTTCATCAGATCTGACCTCCATATGCACTGAATGTGATATATATCTTTTGATCTGCAAACGATCAAAGAAAACTCCTACTTTTGTATTTCGGAAATTCAATAAATCACCTGCGACATTTTAGCACATATAAAAAAAAAGTAGTAGTCGAATATTGACATAAATCTGTCTGATTTTGTCCTGCACCACACAAACATAAATGTTAAAAATACCCGCAAGCGGTTTTCACAAAATGCAGGCGTTTCAGTCAGGCAGTCCCTGCCTTAAACAGCTCCTGACATTTCTCCTCGCGAAAACCGTTTGCGGGCATATCCGTTTCATATAATTTTTCCGGATCTCAGACATCATTTTCATAATGTCGACCGGTATTTTTACAGTATCGGTTCAGATATTCAAACTGCCTCAAAGACAGGTGTATACTCGATAGGAGCGTCAACTTTCACTGTCCTGCCGCCTTCAAATACCTCTCCGTTGCTTGTAAGCTTCCACTTACCTGCAGGAAGATATACTTCACGCTCAAAACAATTGAGTTTAAAGATGGGTGCAACGAGATATTTTGAACCAAACATGTACTGATCCTGGATCTCCCAGCACTTTTCATCCGACGGGAACTCGTAGAACATTGTTCTAATGAGTGGTGACCCGTTCTCGGATGCCTCTTTGTACAAACTCTTGATATAATCATGAAGCTCAATACGAATGTCGTAATACTTCTTCATGATCTTGAAATTGTCCTCACCGTAGCTCCAGAGTTCGTTCGGCTGACCTGTATGAAGGTATCCGCCGCCCCAGTCACGGTCATCGAGAGGCGGGATATTGTAAGGACCTCTGTCTCCGTGCATACGCAGAACCGCCGAATATACCGCAAACTGATACCAGCGTATCAGGAGCTGCCTGAAATCGGGATCATTTACATCATCAGTCATGAAACCACCGATATCGGTAGTCCACCACGGGATACCCGCAAGACCCATGTTCAGGCCGCACTGAAGCTGATCGTAAAATGCTTCAAAGGTCGAAGGAACATCGCCTGACCATACGACATTGCCGTATTTCTGGCTTCCTGCCCAGGCGCAGCGCAGCAGATTGACAACCTTGCCGTCACCGAGTTTGCTCATCTTGTCATAGAATATCCTGCTGTACATCTGCGGATACAGATTGCTTACTTCAAGAGCGGGCCCCGCGCTGTATCTGTAATTTTCGAAATCATATACGCCGTAATCGGGCTCCGAATTGTCGAGCCAGAAAGCATCTATTCCGAAATCGTAATAATTCTTCTTACATATGTTCCAGACATATTCACGGGTCTTCGGATTGAAAGGATCTATCTCAACACAGTCGCCCTGATAATCGTAGGTCTGTGCCGCACCGCGTTCGGTCTTGATAAGAAGTCCCTGTTCCATCATCGGATAGAAATTCTCCGACTTGCGGTCAACGCTCGGCCATACCGAAACAATGACCTTGATGCCCATTGAATGCAGTTCGTCTACCATTGCCTTGGGATCGGGCCAGTACGTCTTGTCGAATTTCCAGTCACCCTGCACTGTCCAGTGGAAGAAATCGATAACGATCTGATCGATCTTGATCCCGCGGTTGTGGTAATCCCTTGCAACGCTTAAAACTTCTTCCTGGGTACGGTATCTGAGCTTGCACTGCCACAGTCCCATCAGTTCCTCGGGGAACTCGGGCGCGTGTCCTGTTACCGCGGTATAATTGGCAAGGATCGTCTTGGGATCCTCATCTGCGGTGATCCAGTAATCCATCTGTCTGGTCGATCTTGCGATCCACTCGGTATAATTGCGGCCGAATGTAACGCGTCCTACAGCCGGATTATTCCAGAGCATGCCGTAACCGAGCGATGAGATCATAAACGGAACAGTTATCTGCGAATTGCGCTGCGCAAGTTCGAGAACACTGCCCTTCAGATCCATATAAGGCTGCTGGTACTGGCCCATACCGAAGATCTTCTCACCGTCGTTGGGATCGAACTTGACATTCAGCGAGTATCCTGTTCCTCCTATAATGCCCTTCCATTCACGGTTCACGATCTTTAAGCATCTGCTCTCCTTCGATACCGTGCCGCCGTATGAGCGGTAATATTCCCTCAGGATCAACTTTTCGTCCCTGTAGAACGAGATAACGCCCGCAAAGTTCACTTCCGCCTTAATGCGTCCGTTTACGATCTCTGCGTGAGGCTGGTGGCTGATATAGCCCTCGCCCTCAAGATAATCCTTCCGGTAGATCCTGACCGTTGCCTTCCCTGCGCCGGCGGGCTCTGTAAGCGCCCAGTCCTCGCCTGTCAGTTCAGGCAGCATTGTAGCCCTTACTCTCAGCGCATTTTTACCCCATGCCTCGATCCTCAGGGTCTCTCCGCCGCGCTGTGCCACCAGTGCCCCATTTTCATCCGCAAAAAACATTTCATACCTCCTCGTATACTTTAAGTTTTGTAAACCTTTTTAAAATCTCACAGTCGCAAATATTCCTTCAGTTCTTCGAGCCTCAGCGTCATAACCGTTCTTCCGATCTCGTACACCCTCATCAGCTCCGAAGCGTCCCTTTCGATGCTCCCTACCCCAAGCGCATACGGAGGTCTGATAACGAACAGCTTTCCGTCAAGCTCCTGCTTGCGGACATAGGTCGTCTCCGCATTGTATTTTTTGTGCCTGTTGGCGATCGTATTGATAAGGTTCGGATAATCCTTATATTTTACCCTGATCGCTACCAGATATTCATTTTTATGCTTGATAAAACCGAGCGGCTGCGTAAGGATCGCAACATTGTGATTATACCCGAGCTTTTCGAATCCGGCGACAGGGATCGAATCGGCCATACCGCCGTCCAGAAGCTTTCTGCCGTTGATCTCAACAGTCCGCGATACCAGAGGCATCGAAGCCGAAGCCCTGATCCACTGCATGTCCTCGCCTCTTAAGTCGTAGCATCTGTGATATACGGCCCTGCCGGTCTCAATATCTGTTGCCACGGCATAAAAAGCCATCGGATCCTCTTTAAAGGTGTCGTAATCAAACGGATCCAGCACCTCCGGGATCTCATGATAACAGAAATCGACCCCGTAAATATCGCCTGTTTTTCTCAGACTGTCAATGCTCGCAAATCTGTCGTCCCTGCAGTATGCGGCACAGTATCTGGCCGCACGGCCGATCTGCTTTGATTTGATGTTGCATCCGAAGGTCGCTCCCGCGGAAACGCCGATCGCACCGTCAAATGTGATCCCATTTTCCATCATCACATCGATCACACCGCTTGTGAACATCCCGCGCATCGCGCCGCCTTCCATGATAAGGCCGGTTTTGATCTCTTCCTGCATATCCTGTTTTACCTCCATTTCCGAAGGAATGGTATCTGTTTTTAGTCTATCATAAATGACTATGATTTGTCCATCGGATAAATGATACTCCGTCAGATTCCCTTGCGCTCCCTGGCTTTTTCTATCAGTTCTTTCGATTCCTCAAAAGCTTCGGCAAGATATTCCAGCTCTTCCTCCCTGTTTTTGCCCTTCTTCTCGGCCTGTTTGATCCCCTCCCAGCTTATGTCCTTACCGGATTCCCCGGCCCCGCCGAATACATGGGGATGACGTCTTACCATCTTGTCGGAAATGGCCCTGCATACATCCTCCATATCAAACAGTCCTTCTTCCTGCGCGATCCGGGCCTGGATGACAACCTGGAAAAGCAGGTCTCCGAGTTCTTCCTTCAGATTCTCCGGATCCTGCGTCCTGTCAAGTCTGTTTATTCCGGCCACAACCTCACAGGCTTCTTCGATCACATGCCTTTTAAGAGATCCATGCGTCTGTGCGCTGTCCCATGGGCATCCGCCCTCGCTGCGCAGCTTTGCCACTATATCTGTCAAACGCTCGTATTCGGTCATAAAAGCCCTCCGTTACTTCATATTTCCCGGGTAAACGAATGTTTCCCTGATAATTCTATTCCATACCGCCCGGTTTGTCAAAACTTGGCGCAGGCTGACAGCATCCTTCTTTCCCGCAGGGAAACGGTGTTTTGCGATTCCGGTGATCTGTGCAGTATTTTCCATTGTCTCAATATATAGTCTGATCTATAATATATGTTGCAGGATCGGAAACATTTCATTTCAACAAAAAGGAGAAGGTATTATGATCTATTATGTGAATGCTGCCGCTTCCCGTGACGGAAACGGTACAAAAGAAATGCCGTTTAAGAAGATCAACGACGCTGCAAAGATCGCTCGTGCGGGTGATGAGATCATCGTTGCTCCCGGTATCTACCGCGAGTATGTCAACCCGGTCAACGCCGGAACCAAGGACGCCCGTATCGTCTACCGTTCCGAGAAGCCTCTCGGCGCAGTCATTACCGGTGCCGAAGAACTTAAGGGCTGGACCAGACATGAAGGCGATGTGTGGACCGCCAGAGTCGGCAACGGTGTTTTCGGGGCTTACAATCCTTATACGACCTATGTATGCGGTGACTGGTATTTCGCGCCGAAGGTACGCCACACCGGTGCAGTCTACATTAACGACCTGATGATGTACGAGACCGTAACACTTGATGAGTGCATCAAAGGCGAGGCTGATCCCTGCGCCTGGAATGCCGAAGAATCCGGGTATAAATGGTATACCGAGCAGGATGGCAACGAAACCGTCCTTTACGCCAATTTCAGAGGACTCGATCCCAATAACGAAAAAGTCGAGATCAATGTCCGCCGCAACTGTTTCATGCCTTCCAAGACCGGTATCGGATACATTACCGTCAGCGGATTTCTTATCACGAAGGCCGCCACGACATGGGCTCCGCCCGCCGCTTACCAGGACGGAATGATCGGCCCTCACTGGAGCCGCGGCTGGATCATTGAAGACTGCGAGATCAGCAACAGCAAATGCTGCGGAATATCTCTCGGTAAATACCGTGATCCCGAAAACGATATGTATTTCTTTACAAAACAGGTAAAAAGCCCCACGCAGATGGAGCGTGATGCCGTATGCCGCGGTCAGTACCACGGATGGCTCAAGGAACGTGTCGGCGGCCATATCATCAGGCGCTGCAATGTTCACCACTGCGAGCAGACAGGTATCGTAGGTCGCATGGGAGGCGTATTCTCGACTATCGAGGACTGCCATATCCACCACATCTGAAATTCGCAGCAGCTCGGCGGTGCCGAAACCGCCGGTATCAAGCTTCACGCTGCGATCGACGTCACGATACGCCGCAACCATATCCATAACTGCATCATGGGCGTATGGTGCGACTGGCAGGCTCAGGGTGCGCGCATCACCCAAAATCTTATGCATGACAATCATCGTCCCGACGGAGTTCAGGCCGCTCAGGGAGCCATGTTCTCCAACGATATCTTCATCGAGGTTGGCCACGGTCCCACTTTGATCGACAATAACGTGCTTCTTTCAAAGGTTTCGGTCATCATGCCAAGCGAAGGCATTGCGTGCGTTCACAACCTGATGTGCGGTTCCTTCGGTCTGATCAATTCGGGCGTTGACAGCATCGTAAACGGACAGCGCGAGCCCCGTTACACTCCTTACCACATCCGCCACAGGACCGAGGTTGCGGGCTTCATGACCATACTGCACGGTGACGACCGTATTTACAATAATATCTTCGTTCAGAAATATCCTGTGACCGACACTTCAAGGACCCCCGCAAACAGCGATTATGAAGTTGCCGGCACCGCTGCCTTCGATATCTTCCCGTCATATGACGAGTGGATCGCACAGTTTGATTTCACCAAAGATCCCGATATGGGAGCTCTCGCAGAAGCGCATTTCGGACATCTCCCTGTATGGGTTGAGGGCAATGCTTATTTCAACGGTGCGGATATCTGTAAGCACGAGAAGAAGCTGCTGAATGTTTCCGATAAGAAGGTAACCGCAGAACTTATCGAAAAAGATGGCAAATACTGCCTGAAGACCGATCTTTTCGATCATCTCGGTGACTTTAGGGACGGTATCATAACCAGCGATATCTTAGGCTGTGCATTTGAGCCTGAACAACGCTTCGAAAGTCCGGACGGAAGCGCGATCACCTTCGATTCCGATTACTTCGGCGACCATCGCGGTCTCGAAACGATCCCCGGTCCGTTTGCAGGATTCCCGGAAGACGGCATTTTCAGATTCTAAGATAACAGGGACGACCCTGTTACTATTCACACCCCACCCACGGTATATCCGTCAATCGGGAGCAGCTTCATTGCTCTTACGTAAACAGCCTGTTTCACAGGCTGCCTGCTCATGTATCGGGGTGGGGTTACTGCTTCGCAGTGCTCACTACGCAAAAAAATCCCATGAAAGCAAGCTTTCGGGATTTTTCTGTTTGTAAGACTGTGAATAGTAACTGTTTATTTCACATTAGATCTCTTAACGTATGCCCGTCAATGTATTCGCTGATGACATCATCAAGCCCCTGCCAGAATTTAATGGAATGGCATTCCCCGATCCGGGCGCAGGGCGGAGCATCCTTGGCAAGACAGGCTACGGGCTCAAGCCCGCCTTCTGTCAGACGGAGTATCTCGCCGATCTTATATTCTTCGGGTTCACGGGTGAGCTTGTATCCGCCGCCCTTGCCGTGAACGGTTTCTACCAGTCCGTGTTTTGTAAGTACCGGCAGTATCTGCTCGAGATATTTAAGGGATATCCCCTGACGGGCAGCCACATCCTTCATCGGGATGCACTCCCCCTTTGAGTATGTTGCCAGATCCGCCATAACTCTTAATGCATACCTTCCCCTGGTAGAGATCATAGTCATTGAAGTTTTCCTCCTTCCCAAAACTCTTTATGTAATATTTCATTCATCCCGTCAGACTGTCTGAAAAAACTTTCCAAACCGGCTCACATGGGCGTGATCCCGTTAAATAACCTCAAAAAACATGAGCTCTGCTCGTTTTTGAGGAATTTTACAGAAGACAGCCTCTCTTTATACGATCACACCGCCGCCGAGTACCCGGTCACCATCGTACAATACCAGCGACTGACCTGCCGTGATCGCTCTTTGCGGTTCATCGAACTCAAATCTGCAGCCTTCACCGGTCCGGTACAGAGTTCCGGGCTGCTCTTTGTGGTGATATCTGATCTTTGCACTGCATCTTAAGGCATCCGGAAGAGGCTTTTCAGTGGTCAGATACAGTTTATCGACAAATACAGTCCTGTTGAACAATGATTCATTGTCTGAAAGTACAACTTCATTTCTCTCAACATCGATATGATGCACATAAAACGGATGCTCGGCAGAAATTCCAAGTCCCTTTCTCTGCCCCACCGTATAGTGTATGATACCCTTGTGCCGCCCGACTATCCTTCCGTCCGTTGTAACAAAGTTACCCGGAGGCGGGATCAGGCTGCCGATATCATGCTCTGTGCCCTGCGTTTCCTTATTTTGTTCGGACAGATACTGTTCCACTACTTTAGCGTAATCCCCATCCGGAACAAAGCAAATATCCTGGCTGTCAGGCTTTGATGCGTTGACAAATCCGTTTTCTTCGGCTATCCGGCGCACTTCGGTCTTCGACAGATTTCCGAGCGGAAGCCTGATATGCTTTAACTGTTCCTGTGAAAGCATATAAAGTACATAGCTCTGATCTTTTTTTTCGTCGAGTCCTTTTAGGAGCACCATTTCGCCGTCCCGCTCCTCGACCCTTGCATAATGACCGGTCACAACGCAGTCACACCCAAGAACCCGGGCTCTTTCCAGAAGTCTTCCGAATTTCAGGCATCTGTTGCACTCAATGCACGGATTGGGTGTACGGCCCGCAAGATAGCAGTCTACGAAATTGTCAATGACCTTTTCCCTGAACTCGTCCTTGTAATTGAACGCATAAAAAGGCATTCCCAGCCTGAATGCCACACTTCTTGCATCTTCCGTATCGTCAAGCGTACAGCATTGCCGCCCTGAAGGCTCCGCGATCAGGAGGTTTTCACCTCCCGCATTTTCGTCGGAAATATCTGCCTTAAGCGAAGCCCCTTCCGTTTCCGGAAGATCGTACAGCTTCATGGTACAGCCGATGCATTCAAAACCTGCGTCAATAGTCAGCTTTGCGGCGACGCTGGAATCAACGCCGCCGCTCATTGCGATCAAAGCCTTACTCATTTGGAAAATCCCTCTTTCAGATCATTCTGTAAACAGAGGTGTTGACAGATATCTGTCACCCGAATCGGGAAGTAATACAACGATGTTCTTTCCTTCATTTTCGGGGCGCTTGGCCAGTTCGATCGCTGCATACAGCGCTGCGCCGGCAGATATTCCCACAAGCACTCCTTCTTTTTTGCCGATCACCTTGCCTGTCGCAAATGCATCCTCATTTGTAACAGTGATGATCTCATCATAAACACCTGTATTCAGAACCTTCGGAACAAATCCGGCGCCGATTCCCTGGATCTTGTGGGCACCTGCCACACCGGTCGAAAGCACTGCACTTGATGCAGGCTCAACGGCAACAACCTTTACCGAAGGCTTTTTGCTCTTTAAGTATTCGCCTGTTCCGGTAATGGTTCCGCCCGTACCGACACCTGCTACAAATATATCGACTGCTCCGTCGGTATCCTCATAAATCTCGGGACCGGTAGTCTCGCGATGTGCCTTGGGATTGGACGGGTTGTCAAACTGTGCGGGGATAAAGCTTCCGGGGATCTCGGCCGCAAGTTCCTCAGCCTTGGCTATAGCACCTTTCATGCCCTTTGAGCCTTCGGAAAGCACAAGCTCCGCACCGTATGCCGCCATCAGCTGTCTTCTTTCAACAGACATGGTGTCGGGCATTACGATGATGATCCTGTAGCCTTTTGCTGCCGCTACCGAAGCCAGACCGATACCGGTATTGCCGCTTGTGGGCTCGATTATTACCGAACCGGGCTTTAAGGCTCCCGATTCTTCGGCATCCTCGATCATCGCTTTGGCGATACGGTCCTTTACGGAACCGGTAGTGTTAAAATATTCAAGTTTTGCAAGTATCCTGGCTTTCAGCCCGAATTCTTTCTCGATATGTGTCAGTTCAAGCAGCGGAGTTCCGCCTATCAGCTGTTCGGATGAAGTATATATTTTTGCCATTATTCATTTTCCTCCCAATAGTCACATTATATTTTGTTTAAACACCCATTCTGTTTACCGTGTATGGTATAAATGATCCTGCATAATTTTTCATCACAGATTTATTATAACAGATAAATTCCCGTTGGCAACTGTTATCGGGAAAACACCGGTCGGGTGTTTTCCCGGTCAACGATCATTTTGCAGCTGCAAATGCCTGCTCAAGGTCTTCAATGATATCATCGATATGCTCGGTACCGATCGAAAGCCTGATCGTATTGGACTTGATGCCCTGATCGAGCAGTTCTTCCTCGGAGAGCTGGCTGTGAGTGGTGGTTGCGGGATGGATAACAAGGCTCTTTACATCCGCAACATTTGCAAGGATCGAGAATATCTTCAGAGCATCGATGAACTTGAATGCTTCTTCCTGGCCGCCTTTGATCTCGAAGGTGAAAATGCTTGCTCCGCCGTTTGCGAAGTATTTCTTGTAAAGCTCATGATCGGGATGATTCTCAAGTGCGGGATGATTGATATGCTCAACCTGAGGATGCTTGGAAAGGTACTCGATCACTTTGGCTGTATTGTATGCATGTCTGTCAAGACGAAGAGGAAGCGTCTCAATTCCCTGTAACAGCAGGAATGCATTGAAGGGCGAGATGCATGCTCCGGTATCTCTTAAAAGGATCGCCCTGATATAGGTCACAAATGCTGCGGGGCCTGCTGCCGCGGTAAATGCAACACCGTGATAGCTGGGGTTGGGGCTTGCGATATTCGGATACTTTCCGCTCTTTGCCCAGTCAAATTTGCCCGAATCAACGATCACGCCGCCAAGAGTCGTACCGTGTCCGCCAAAGAATTTGGTTGCCGAATGAACAACTATGTCTGCGCCGTGCTCGATGGGTCTTACCCAGTAAGCAGCTGCGAAGGTATTGTCAACAACAAGCGGAAGTCCGTGCTTATGTGCGATCTCCGCAACAGCGTCGATATCCGGGATATCACTGTTGGGATTGCCGAGTGTCTCGATATAGATCGCCTTGGTCTCGGGCCTGATGGCTGCCTCAACCTCTGCCGCATTATGAATATCAACAAATGTTGTATTGATGCCGTACAGCGGAAGTGTATGTGCAAGCAGGTTGTAGCTGCCGCCGTAAATAGTCTTCTGGGCTACGATATGCTCGCCTGCCTTGGCAAGTGCCTCGATAGTATAAGTAATGGCTGCTGCTCCTGCAGATACGGCAAGAGCTGCAACGCCGCCCTCAAGGGCTGCCACTCTCTCCTCGAGCACACCCTGTGTCGAGTTGGTAAGACGTCCGTACATGTTGCCTGCGTCCCTGAGTCCGCATCTGTCGGGTGCATGCTGTGAATTATGGAATACATAACTTGTTGTCTGGTAGATCGGTACCGCACGTGAATCCGTTGCGGGGTCTGCCTGTTCCTGTCCTACGTGAAGTGCAAGTGTTTCAAATCTATATTTGCTCATGATAATTCTCCTTTTAATGTGATATTCTCAATAATTACTGTTCACAACCTCACAATCATGTATGAGATGGTGGAATGTGAATTGTAATGCTTAACAAAAGATCCGTGTATCAATGTAACTTAAAATCATTTCCGACAACATCGACATCGCATTCGTCCGTATCTGTAATTGTTTCTTACCAGTTCTGCCAATAATACCGACATGATCTTTTCTTTCCTTTCCCTTTTCTCTTCAGATAAATGTTCCCATCGCCCATGCGATCTTCTTTTCAGATGATAGCCATATTGCTCATGCGATTATCTTTTCAGATGCTCGTCCGGATCAATTACCTATGAACGGGATTATAATACTATCAACCTACCATGTCAATAGGTTTATTAATAATATTTTAATTATTTAGACTTTCCTATATCGAAACAGTTACAAATTAATCATGTTTTCTTGTACAACCGCTTCTCTATTACATGTTTTTAATTTTATATCTCGTGATTTTGATTTTTATGATTGAAATATGGCAATTTTTATGCTATAATTCCGTATCGTGGAAGTTTGTAATCAACTCTCAATTCAGGCATGGAGGTCAGATGAACAGATGAAATATCATGTACTCTATAACCCTCTCTGTTGTTATGGACTCGGTGAGCAGGAAGCCCATAAGATCTCCAGGCATCTTTATTCCGACAAGCTGGAGTTTTATGACATGACCAAGATCCAGGATTACTCCGCGCTCCTGTCGGGTTTCGAAGAAGACAGCGCCATTGTGATCTGCGGCGGTGACGGCACGCTCAATCGTTTCGTAAATGATAAAAAAAACTATGAAGTCAAACAGCAGATCTACTATTACGCTACCGGAGCAAGCACCGATTTCATGACGGATCTCGGCGGGAACAGAATGGATCCGCCCGTCAACATAACCAAATATCTCCGCAATCTGCCGATCGCAACGATCAACGGCAGGGATTATTATTTCCTGAACAATGTCGGTTTTGGTCTGGACGGTTATACCACCTACGAAGCTGACAAGCTGATCGCCTCCGGAGCCGGCAAGATCAATTTCGCAATGATAGCCCTAAAGGGCATGTTCAGCAAATTCAAGCCTTTTAACTCCTCGATCACGGTTAACGGAGACACACGCACTTTCCGTAAATGTTATATTTCCACGACAATGCAGGGAAGGTACTACGGAGGCGGCATGAATCCCACTCCCGAACAGGACAGGCTTAACCGCGACCGCCATGTTTCAACGATCGTTCTGTTCAACTGCGGGCCGTTCAGGACCATGACCGTTTTCCCTTCGTTCTTCAAGGGAACACATCTTAAATACAGCAACATTTGCAAGATCTTCACAGGTCACGATATCCACGTTTCCTCGGATCGTCCCTGCGCGATCCAGGTCGACGGAGAAACGATCGGCTACTGTACCGAATACAGGGTACGCGTTACCTTATAAACACCATTAAAAAAGGGCTGTCCGGCGACAGCCCTTTATTTTTATCATCTGATCCGTTTTTCTCAGATCTTGAAGAAGGAAACGCTTCTCTTCAGTTCTTCTGCGATCGAATTCAACTGCTCTGCTTCATTAACAACAGTTTCCATATTGGAATTGAGCTGATCGATGGAAGCACTTGTCTCTTCCGTCGATGCCGCATTCTCCTCGGAGATACTTGACAGTGACTCGATGGAATCAAGAATACCTTCCTTCTTGGAGCTCATGCTTACGGTCTGGGCCGCAGCATCCTGGTTCTCGGTCTTGGCCTTATCAAGCATTGCAAGCATTGAATTGAAGCCTTCGATCATCTTGGCAAGTGATTCGTTGTTCTTCGAAGTAGCATCCTTGATGCTTGCGGTAAGATCCTTGTTACGCTCCGAGTAATTGCTGATATCCTTCAGCATCGTTGTGATCTCGCCGGCAAGTCTGTCGGACTCTGTAGCAAGGCCCTTGATATTCTCGGCAACGACTGAGAATCCGCGTCCTGCATCGCCTGCACGTGCAGCCTCGATCGAAGCATTAAGAGCAAGCAGATTGGTCTGTCCTGCAATGGCGATGATGCCGTCAGCGGCAGTCGAGATCTTGTTAACAACTTCTGCGGTCTCGGATACCGAAGCAGCAACCTGCTCAGCCTTGGCGTCGGTCTCTGCATCAGCCTTACGGAGTTCGTCAAGACCCGACTTCATCTGCTGTGAGTAATCGGACAGCTGTTCAACCTTGTTAAGTGTCTCATTGACCGAACTTGATACGTTATCGATAGCAGAACCTATATCAACGGTAATTCCCGAAGTATTCTGAACATCGTTCGCCATCGCCGTGGCACCTACAGCAAGATTCTCAACAGCTGTAGAGATATCGTTCATAACCGACTGTGAATCCCTGATGCTGTTCTTGGTGCTCTCTGCCATCTCGGTTACCTGATCGGCGTTGCCTACAACCAGCGAAACCGCATCTCTGATCTTGCTTCGCATTGACTCGTTCGCCTGGGCAAGCTTATGGAACTCGGAGAACTTGCTCTTGGATTCAACCGCAACGGTAAAGTTGCCGTCAGCCATCCTGCGGGCGGTTTCGTCAAGCTCGTTCAGGCTCAGTCTCATGTACCTTACGATGAATACCGCAATGACCATCATAACGATCACAACAAGTACAAACACGATGATCGAGACGTTGATACGCTTCTGCATATCGGTTTTCATGATCTCAGCTTCCTTAACGGCCCATGATTCACAGATATCGGTCATCTCTGAAAGGTATCCTCTTACAGCTTCAAAATCATTGTTGAAATTGCCCCAGTCGCCGCTGTAGGTATCAACATTGAACAGTTTCTCCCATGCGGAAATGGCTGTGAGGAACTCATTATAATTATCTTCAAAGCTTAATCCGTCTTCATTCTTCTCGATCCTGTACAGGGTATCGACGGTTTTTGCAATGGCTGCTGCCTTATCTGCTCTTTCCTTGGTCTGTTTTACATTATCATGATAATCTGCAGTCTTTAAAGCAAGATATTCTGCAAGATATTCCTCCGGTATATCGGCGGCACCTCTGAAAATCTCAAATCCCTGAGATGCGTCAAGCATGGCCTGATAAAGATCTCTGTCGGCGTTGATCAGAGTAGAACTTGCCTCATATAATGTGTCATAATACGTATTCTGGTATTTGTTGGATGTTGCAAGCATCTGTCCGGTGAAATATCCGATAGATGCAACAAGCCCGATAGCCAAAGCAACGCCAATGGCTATAATAGCAGCTTTCAAACTGATATGTGTTTTCATATGTTCTCTGCCTCCCTGAAAATATTTATGATCTGTAAGCCTGCAGACTATCATAAGTTCGAATGTTTTAGTCGTCGCTCACATGCTGTTACTATACTGTATCACATTTCTTGTAATATGTCTACCTTAATCTTCAAATACGAAAGATTTTTTAGAGTCAGTATTCACATATTGTAATTTTCACATTTATTTATTTTATTTGTGCAATTTCATGCACTTTTGTTCATCTCAAGCTGTGCAGTTACGAGACTGTAATAAATTCCCTTCTTTTCCATCAGTTCATTATGAGTTCCGATCTCGGCTATATGATGACCGTCTATCACAACAAGCCTGTCTGCATTTCGCAGGGTCGAGAGTCTGTGTGCTATCGCAAATGTGGTCCTGCCCGCTGTCAGACGTTCAAGTGCCTTCTGGATCAGATACTCGCTTTCCGTATCAAGGCTTGCTGTTGCCTCGTCAAGTATCAGTATCCTGGGATTGTTAAGAATTGCTCTTGCGATCGCGATACGCTGTCTTTCACCGCCCGAGAGATTGTAGCCCTTCTCGCCGACATAGGTATTGTACCCGTCGGGTGTACGGCAGATAAAATCATGGGCGTTGGCCATCTTGGCTGCCGTTATGATCTCTTCATAAGTGGCGTTCGGCTTCGCAAATCGTATATTATTGAGGATAGTCCCGGAGAAAAGGAAGGTCTCCTGCAGTACGACTCCGATCTGCGAATGATAATCCTCAAGAGCGATATCCTTGATATTGATGCCGTCAATGAGCAACTCCCCGTTGTCGATCTCATACAAATGCATTATCAGATTGATCATCGTGGACTTACCCGTTCCCGAGGCGCCCACAAGTCCGATCATCTCACCCTGCTTTACGCTCAGGCTGATCCCGTCGAGTACGGGCTTGTAGGACTTATATCCGAATGATGCGTTCCTGAACTCAACATTGCCCTTGATCCTGTGCTCGATCGCATTTCTGCCGTCACGGATACCGGGAGTCTGGTTCATGACATCGCTGATCCTCTCGTATGCCGTCACGATATTCATGAGGTGTCTGGGAAGATTGGAAAGCCAGCCTACGTACTGATACAGCATTCCCGTATAGCTGACAAACTGGATCAGCTCACCGGCAGTCATCCTTGTCTCGATCACGGCTCTTCCGCCGAAGAAAACGATAAAATATGTACCGACACTGAGCAAAAACTGCAGGGCAGGGAAAAATACGGCCCAGACGGTCTCATTGCTCCTCTGCGTATCCGCATAGGCATCGGCCTTTTCATTGAACCTGACGGCTTCCGCATCCTCCTGACCGTAAGACTTTACAACCGCCATTCCGGAAATAACATCCTGCAGATTGCTCCTTACATTGTCATCCTTGACCCACTGCATGTGGAAACGTCTGTGAATGACCTTTCTGAACATCAGCGACATCGCTACCGTAACGGGCGCAAAGGCAAATGCGAGCAGCGCCAGCTTCCAGTTCAGTATCAGCATTACAATCACATCAAATACAAAAATGATCGCAACCGTCGCAAAATCACAGAATATCTCTCCCATGAAGCCCCTGACACGGTTTGTATCATTGATCACACGGTTCATGAGCTCGCCTGGTTTTCTGTCATTGATAAATGACAGCGACAGTTCCTGGATCTTGGCATAGATAGCTTTTCGGAGATCTGTGGCGATATCCGCGCCGAGCTTCGCGCACAGATAATATTTGCCTGCATTGATCAGGATTATGCCTATGCTCAGTGCCAGCATTCCCGACAGCACAAGCACCGCGCCGCGCACGGTACCGTTTCCGCTTCCGATCACATCATCCACAAGGATCCTCTGAAGTGCGGGGCTTAGCAGAGTTGATGCGGTTGCTGCAAGCATCAGGATCACGGTCACGGTAAGGAGCATCTTATAGTTTCTGGCGTACTGCCAGATAAAACGCACGAGTCCGCCCTTCTGCTTCGTACAGTGGGGGCATTCCCTGGTTCCCGGAAGGGCTCTGTGACATACAGGACATGTCTTTTCATTTTCATCACTCTGTACGACCGTCGTATCGCCTGCCTTTAGCAGTCTGCAGCCTCTTGCGATATAGGCATATCTCGAAAGATGTGCCGAAGAATATCTGACAAGGATCCTGTCGCAATATTCATGCCCGGTCTCTTTTTCATTCTCCGACAGCTTTTCCGGAACTGTGCCGCCATTATTTCCGGTGTTTTTACCGGATCCCGTTCCTTCAGACAGGCTCCGCGTCCTCCAGATAAGCACACCGCAGTTTATCTGTGGCTCAGCGATCACCTCTTCCGCTTCGTCAAGAGACAGCTTTTCAAGCACCTGTCCTTTTTTTGTAATGAACAGATGCTTCGTGCTTACGGCAACAAAAGAGTCCTCAAGCATGGAACCGTCCGTGTCGATATCGTACGGAACACAGTAAAACAGCTCTTCCCCCGCTGCCAATTCGAAACGCCTCTTCAGCTCTTCGGGGATACTATAATTTAATATCATATCTAACCTCTTGTCTTCCGCTCACAGGAACAGATCCAGCTTCTTTCTCTCTGCAATGCTCAGTTTCAGGACATCCGGGATCTCAAATCTGTTTTCGTCGATATCCGAGATCAGTATCCTCGTATCACTTAAATGTACGACCGAGCTTCCTCCGATATTGATCGTGAACCGGCATGCGCCTCTGTCCGTGACTACATCGAAATAGGCATATCCGTATTCGTCCTTGATATTGATGATCTTCGTTATGATCGGAGTAAAATACCTGAGGTTCATCTGTTCCTCAAGCATCCTGCGCACCTCGGGACCGACATCGTTTATATCCTTTATGATCCCGATCTCCTTCGAATTCTCATCAGGAGTCCTGATGGAAATATAATGCTCAGGATCCGTAAACGGAAACATCCTTACAACATGGACACGCTCATACGACTCATCCCCGGTCTTCAGACTCACAAAACCGCCGCCCGTCCTGGCAAATACTGCATTTTTGGAGTTGAGATACCTGATCTTGAGCATCTCCTCGGTTTCTTTTTCCATGGCTTCGAGATCAAATTCCTTCTCTTCGCCGCCAAATCCTCTTCCTCCGCGCATCGGTAATATCCCTTTCTTCTATAAATAAAACAAGTATCACTCAATCCCTCTCATCGCCAGCGCCTTTGTCTGAAGCTCCATCAGCTTGTAATAAGTTCCTTTAAGCTCCGTAAGCTCTGCCGCCGTACCCTTTTCGGTGATCCTTCCGTTGTCGAGGACCACGAGAAAATCAGCGTCCCTTAAGGTTGACAGTCTGTGTGCGATCGAGATCGTGGTCCTTCCCTTGACCAGATAGCCTATCGATTCCTGTATCGCTCGCTCGGTCTCGGTATCCACCGAAGCCGTAGCCTCATCAAGTATCAGGACCTTCGGATCCGCCAGGATCGCCCTTGCAATGGAAATACGCTGTTTCTCGCCTCCCGAAAGTTCTCTTCCGGATGAACCTATGATCGTATCATATCCGTCCGGCATCCTCATGATGAATTCGTGAGCGCTTGCGAGCTTGGCCGCCCGGACGATCTCATCCCTTGAAGCATTCCGGTCTGCATAGGCAATATTCTCGGCCACCGTCCCCATGAAAATATAGGTTTCCTGCGATACCATCGCGACATTGCGTCTTAAGTCCTTAAAACCGATATCCCTGATATTTATACCGTCGAAGAATATCTCCCCTTCGTTCACATCGTAAAGTCTCGAGATCAGATTAACGAGAGTCGTCTTGCCGGCGCCGGATCTTCCGACTATTCCGAGCATGCTCCCTGCCGGGATATCAAGCGAAATGTCCTTAAGTACCGGTTTGTTGATCTCGTAACCGAAGCTCACATTCTTAAGTTCGATATGTCCCTTCGGATCCGTAAGTCTTACCGGATCTTCTTTTTCCTTAACCTCGGGAAGTGCATCGAGTATTTCGAAAATACGCTGTGCGCTGTTCATACTGTCAGCCCACCAGTGGAAGATATGCGAGAAGAAATTGATCGGGCCCTGCAGCTGTCCTACATACCCCGTAAATGTGATCAGGATTCCGAGCTCCATCTCATTTCTTACGAGAATAAAGTACACACCGACCATCCAAACGAGGATATTCAGGATCTGGAAAGTTCCGCCGTAGATCAGCCTGAAATAATTCTCAAATGAAACTATCGCCATTTCGGAATCGCGCAGACGTTCGTTATTGTGCCTGAAACGTTCTATCTCACGTTTTTCCTGCCCGAATGCCTTGACCACCCTGGCGCCGGTCAGATTGTCATTGACCTGGCTGTTGACAGATCTTTCGCTTCTGTGCCTGTGGCCGTACATGCTCCACAGACGCGGTCTTAAGTAATAGCCGATCAGTATCGCGGCAGGTATCATGACTATCGCTATGACAGCCATCTGCCATCTGATCGTGAACATTACGACTATGGTTGCGATGGTCGTCAGTCCGTTTATGAAAATATAGGGCATTCCGTCGATAAAGAAGCCCGTTACACGCTCAGCGTCGCTTAATGCTCTGGTCATCAGGCTTCCCGTCTGTCTCGATCTGAAGAAGCTGATCGAGAGTTTACCCATATTTGCGAAAATGTTCTTCTTGATATCCCTTACGACACCCGTAACGATCCTTGCAGTCAGAACGCCCTGCAGCATCTGGAAACCGAGCATTATGAGCCTTGCGGCGATCATTCCGATCACAACGACTATAAGAGCCGTAACGTATCTGCCGTCATCGATCCCAAGCTTTGCGAGAAATGCGGTATCCTTTTTAAGAACATAATCATACAGAACGGTTCCGTTCAGGTACGGCCATACCAGATTGAGCAGTGCCATTGCGATATAGCATACGAGCATGAAGACGATCGGAACGGCATAAGGCTTAAAGTACCCGAGTGTCCTCATGAATACGGATTTTCTGTCCATACATTTAGGACAGATCTTCCGGTTCCTGTCGGGATACATCATTCCGCATTTCGGACAATAATCGTTACTCTCCTCTTCTTTCGGTGCAAAGCCGTTCGGATCCGGATTTTTGACTCTTCCGAATGCTCTCGAAAGCTTATGCATGCTCTCTCTGTAGAGGTTCGAAAATGCTATCAGCCTGAGCTGGCTTCCTTCATACGTTGCCACAAGAAGCGAACATGCGACCAAAGGCTCGCAGTCCAGTTTCTCGAGCTTTTCGATCTCATACAGCCGGACGGCCCATTCCCTGGGCCGTTCAACCGTACCGTTCTTTGATATATATCCTTTAAATGAGTGGATCTGAGACTTATCGGGCGGTGAAGTGATCACCGCGAGTTTGTCTGAAGTCAGGATAACAAAGCCATCCGCATATTCGCTCTCCGTATTCATATCGGCAGCCGAATATGCAACAATGCTGTCTTTGCTTATAGAATTGTCGGACAGGAGTTTTAACACCTGTCCGGGTAGTTTTATTTCATTCATCGTATTTATTGATCTTTTCCCATATAAGAAAGTCTGTTTACCTGCAGCTTTTTAAGCCGCTGCGGGAAATCAGGCTTAAAGCGGCGTCAGCCCATATTTCAGGCGATCTCCAGTGCCACTTCCATCATGTTCCGGAAGGTTGTCTGCCTCTCCTCAGCCGAAAGAGCGATCCCCTTGTAGATATGATCCGAACATGAAAGCATGCACAATGCCTTCTTTCCGGCTCTTGCGGCGTTCATATAGAGCGCTGCGGCTTCCATTTCAACACCGAGCACACCCATCTTCTTCCATCTGTCGTTAGCAGTAGGATCGTCTCCGTAAAATACATCGGAAGATACAACGTTGCCGACAACATACTTTACACCCCTGGCCTCAGCGGTCTCAACAGCCTTACGCAGCAGACCGAAATCGGCGATCGGAGCAAATGTTCCGGGAAGCCCGAATGTGCTTGCAAAATTAGAATCCGTGCAGGCGCCTTCCGCGATCACAAGATCTCCGAGTTCAAGCGCGTCATTGTAGCCGCCGAACGATCCGATCCTTATGATATTTTCCACATCATAGAAATTGAACAGCTCGTAAGTGTAAATGCCTATTGAAGGTATTCCCATTCCGTGTCCCATAACGGATACCGTCTTTCCCTTATAGGTTCCGGTAAATCCGAGCATGTTCCTTACCGTATTAAAACATTTTACATCCTCAAGAAACGTATCGGCGATAAATTTTGCTCTTAAAGGATCTCCGGGCATAAGGACCGTCCTTGCTATGTCTTCCTTTGCAGCTGCGTTATGCGGTGTAGGTATTGCCATAAGTAAACCCCTCCTTATGTATATTTATAGAATTGTACCTATCAGTATACCATATTCAACAGACGTTGTGAAGATATTATTGTTACTATTCACAGCCTCACAAGTATGCGCAGCCGGAACTGCGAAGCAGTAACCCCAACCCGGGTACCGGATCCTTTCAGTTCTTTCCGGAATCCGTATCCGCCCCGGGGCAGATGCCGGTCTTCTTCCTTGCGATACGGTTGGCCCAGCGTTCCGGATAGAACCGGTAATAACTGATATTGCGGGTTTTTCTGCGATTTTGCAGTTTATGTGAATTGGCCCAGATCAGTGAAGGAAATGCTATGATAAACAGAAAAAACGGGCCCAGGATCAGGGATTGCACGGTATGCCCGTATTCATGGGCAAGGATCTCCGGATCGTTCGCATCACATTTCCCGAGAAATATAAAGCTTCCGAGTCCCATGCTTGAATCGGGGCTGTTCCATTCGGTTACGATACAGTTTCTGTAAATATAGTGCTTCTTACGGATATTTACCAGAAATACCGCCAACCCCGCAATATTCTGCAATATCCCCCAGGTCCACTGGAGCAGGATATTCAACACGTTGAAGACATTTTTCATATCTGATCCCCCCGCGGGACTGTCCGTAAACCAGTCCCTGTGAGCCGGGTTGGAAAGTTTTTGGGACAGTCTGTCGCAGTGTGCTTTCAAACTTAACCTCTATGCCGGGAGCATAGTGAACGACTAATGATTGCATCGGTGCTGAGAGCGTTAACGATCGGTTATGCCTGCCTCGGGCATTTCATCCCGCATGCTCCGCAGCCTGCAGCGGGCGCGAAGGTTGCATCGGCCGCATTTTCAAGCAGGCACACCGCCTGTGCGGC
>JAILIQ010000040.1 GCA_024695205.1 Lachnospiraceae bacterium | reverse complement strand
CTGACCGGGCCGTTTTTTTGCGTCATGCTGAAAAAGCTGTGTCGTACTTGTGTTTTATTATTCATACTTGTCCTTTTTATTATACCCGAAACGAAATCGATATCTGTTACGATAGTGTATTTCCGTAAACGATATCAATATCCGTTTCGATTAAGTATATCCGCAAACGATATCGATATCGTTTACGGAAATACACTATCGTAACAGATATCGATTTCGTTTCGGGTATAATAAAAAGGACAAGTATGAATAATAAAACACAAGTACGACACAGCTTTTTCAGCATGACGCAAAAAAACGGCCCGGTCAGGATTCTGGTATGCATTTTGATCCTTGCGGCCATGGTACTTTCAGGATGTACAAAGTCCGGCGCGGGGCCTGAAAGCAACACCGCCGGGGAAGCCCAAAACGTGACGGCAGGGGCTGTTACAGATGACACGCAGGAAAGTGAGGCATCGGCGCAGGCAGCGAGCAATACACCCGGAAACGATGCGGCACAGACGGCGGATACCGGTGAAAAGAAGACGCCCGCAGATATCCCTGATATGTCTGCGTATGCAGCAAAACCGGCATCCGGGAACTATATAGAACTGGCTCTTAATGTTTATTACAATGACGCGGATACCTCGTATTTCAGCAATGAATCCGGAAATAAACAGATATTTGTTACCGGGGAAGGGCAGTATGCGCTGGAATTTGACTGCGGGACAGATCTTTCAGCAGAGGCCGTTGCGGCCGGAGTCAGGTCGCTGAAGAACCTTACCGCGATCTATATTACCGACATGGAGCATATCCGCGGGGAAGGACAGTCCACGCTTACAGCCTGCGACATCATTTACGACAGGGTGATAGTCAACGACAGCGAGCTTACCGTCAACATGACATCGCCCAAGGCCGCTTTCAAATCAAACGGTATTTTTGATACCAACGATCCGGTCAATTCATGGGACGGTTCGTGTATCGTGGAAGTGACCGCGGCAGAGCATGTTGCGAACTTTACGACCGTTGCCGATCCGACTAGGGTTATCGTCATATTTACGCTCTCCGGTATGAAATGGGGCGGTGACGAGCCTGAGGATACGGCCGCAGTCGGGGTTCCTGCCGTTGAAGGCGCCAATACCGCGGTATTCAGCAATATGGATCTGACCGGGATGAATGCGATCGAACTGTCGTATTATATGGGCAACGGCATCAATCTCGGAAATACGTTTGAGGCCACATCAAGCGGTAAGAACGCTTCAGTTTCAACCTATGAGCGGGCCTGGGGACAGCCGCTTACCACAGAAGCGATGATAAAGGGCTATAAGGCTGCGGGCTTTGATACCCTGCGTATTCCCGTCGCCTGGACCAATACGATGGACTTTATGAAGGATGACTTTGAGATCAATCAGGATTATTTGGAAAGGGTCGCACAGGTCGTACAATGGGCTCTTGATGCGGAGATGTTCGTTGTACTCAACGATCACTGGGATTCCGGCTGGTGGGCGATGTTCGGCTCATCCGATCCCGCGACCGTGGAGAAGGCATGGAAGATATATACGGAAATGTGGACCCGGGTTTCAACCTATTTCAGGGACTATTCCGACATGCTCATCTTCGAGTCCGCAAATGAGGAGCTGGGCAACAATCTCAACAACAACGGCAGCTGGCCGGATTCGGGCTCTCTTACCGCAGATAAACAGTATAAGCTGACTCACGATATCAATCAGAAGTTCGTTGATATCGTAAGGAATACCGGCGGCAACAATGATGACCGTTTTCTGCTGATAGCCGGCTATAATACCGATATCACCGACACCTGCGACAGAAGGTATGTAATGCCCGATGATACGGCACAGGGCAAGCTTTTCCTGTCGGTACATTACTACACGCCCTGGAATTACTGCGGCACCGGACCTGACGGTATCGAAGCAAAATGGGGCATCAAAGCCGATTATGAGACAATGGACAAGTATCTTGGCATGCTGAAAAAGTTCAGCGATATGGGATACGGGATCATCATTGGAGAGTACGGCGCGCTGCCCATTTACGACAGCGTTGCAAAGACCAACAGAACACAGAACAATACCGTTGAATTTACGAACTATTTCCTGGATCACTGCGATATAAACAACTGGGTTCCCCTGCTTTGGGATACAAACGGGACTTATGACAAGGAACTGTGCGGGATAAGGGATCCTGAGGTTGCCGGGATATTTTCTTCTAGAAATTTTGAGACGGAAAAAGCCGAAGGTGAAAAGTATCTTGAAAATGTAAAAGCCCGCATGAAAGCAGCGGCCGATGCCGCTCCTGCGATGTGGAGCGGAGTCGAGACCTATGAAGCGGGAACGCCTGTCGCATGGATCATGTGGGATGGCGGCGCGGGCACCTACAGCGTGGGGGATGTGTTCAATCCGGCTGACAACACCGCCGGAATAACCGCGAATAATGCAATCGTGGAAAAGCCCGGCGCATATACCGTAAGCCTCGATTTTGCCAAGGGCAATGACGGTGTGACATTTGCCGCGCTTGCAATAGCCGATGCCGAGCTTCTGTATCCGAAATGCTATATAGTGATCGATTCGATCACGGCGGACGGCAAGGAACTTGAACTGACGGCGACTCCGTATACGACTTCGGATGACGGTAAATGCACCCGTGTGAACCTTATTAACGAATGGGTCAAGACTCCGCCTCCCGATGCGCGTACGCTTATGGGTCCGTTGAGCAACGCATCAAGCGTGGTGCTGGATAAGACACAGCTTGTAGGGATCAAAAACATTACGATAAAGTTCACACTTGCCGTTCTTCACTGATTTTCCTTTGATCTTAAACGGTATTCGGCGGGACTTTCACCTGTATATTTCTTGAATTTTTTATGGAAATAATCAACATCGCTGTATCCGACTTTCCGGGCGATCTCATAGACCTTGTATCTGTCTTCGCCGAGCATCTCTATGGCATGCCTGATACGGATACGGTCAACATAGGTGTTAAAGCTCTCGCCGACCGTTTTAGTGAAGATCTTTCCGAGATATGAACTGTTGTAACCGAAAAGTGACGCGATCATGTCCAGCTTGAGGTTTGTATTGTAATTGTGGTCTATATAGTAAATGATATCATCAATGATATTGTTGCGGGACGGGGTTCCGATCGAATCCATCAGAGCCTCGAAAGCCTTTGAAAAATATATGATGATCTCGTACAGATAATTGCTGGTATTGATGAATGCTATGATCTGGGCATTCGAATCAAACGGCAGGATGCCTGTGGTGTAACGGTGGGAGATCGAATCCTTTATCCGAAGGAACAGGTCCGCAAGAAAAAGCTTGACCGCGGAAATATCCGCATTTACATGATACAGATATTCCTCGAGCGAATAGAGAACTTCGGCTACATTTCTGCGTTTAAAAGCCTGCAGATAATCAATGATCGATGCGGCAAAGCCTTCTATGCGTGAATTTTCCAGCTTTTCAAGATTGTTCTGTACCGAGGGAAGATCGTCATATCCGAGCACGTGCTGCCCTTGCACACAGAAAAAGCGGCGTGCGAGCAGCTCTTCC
Source organism: Lachnospiraceae bacterium (assembly GCA_024695205.1). GTDB lineage: Bacteria > Bacillota > Clostridia > Lachnospirales > Lachnospiraceae > RUG11977. The sequence continues at coordinate 131 of JAILIQ010000040.1, read as the reverse complement.
GCCTGGGCATAGGAATCGGAAAGCTCTGAAAGGGAATGGACAACACAGCCGTAAGCCACAAATATCCGGTCAAGAGGGCTGTTCTGTTCGGGGATCGATTCGTAGTGCTCAAGAAAACGCTGGAAGTGCTC
>JAILIQ010000012.1 GCA_024695205.1 Lachnospiraceae bacterium | reverse complement strand
CGTTTCTGCAGGCGACATCCTTGAAGCAGGCGTTCCCAAGAAGGGCGGCACCTATGACTACAATCCCGATAACTGGACCGTAAAGGATTACTATTATTCGGACAATGTATACTGTGCAGTATATCAGGAAGAGCTGTGCGGTTACATGGCAGGCTACGCTGCAGTTAAGCTCGGATACAAGAAGCTCGGCTTCCTTGGCGGAATGGCTGTTCCCGCAGTTATGAGATACGGATACGGTTACGTTCAGGGCGTTGATGCTGCAGCCAAGGAGCTTGGTATCACAGTTGACATGAAGTACGCTTACGGCAACCAGTTCTACGGCGATGCCGATATTACCGCAGTTATGGATACCTGGTACGGTGCAGGCACCGAGATCGTATTTGCTTGCGGCGGCGGTATCTTCACATCCGCAGGTGAGGCAGCAGCCAAGGTTAAGGGCAAGGTTATCGGTGTTGACGTTGACCAGAAGGGCACCATCGACGGTATGTTCGGCGAGGGCATGACCGTTACTTCAGCTATGAAGGGTCTGTATCCTACAACCTACAATGCACTTGATGATATCATCAACAACAATAAGTGGGATAACTACAAGGGCCAGATCAAGACCCTCGGTCTTATCAGCGGTGACGATCCCGAAGCCAACTATGTACAGATCCCTATGGGTTCAACACAGTGGGGCTCATTTACAAAGGATGACTACAAGGCAATGGTTAAGGGCATGTTCGGGGGAAGCATCAAGGTTTCCAACAACATCGGTTCAGAGCCTGCAGTTACCAATGTAAAGGTTGAGTGGCTTGGAAATATCAAGTAATGTTTGGAAATATTTTTAAGAAATGAAGATCGACGGGGACGTTCGGAGACGGCGGCAGCAGATAAATGCTGTTGCCCGTCGGACGTCCCCTTTGTGTATTTATTCTATCTGTTCATTGTGCTATACGGTCACAATCCGAAAAGGGCGGTTGTATAGAACATGAAGATTTTAGGAGGATCGCGGAGTAACCGGCAGGAAGATGTCACTTCTGCCTTCTGCCTGCGGGACAAGGAAACTGTCAGCACGCTAAAGGAACACATACCCGTTATGAAGCTGATGCAGGCTATCGCCTTCTCTCTTGAAAGGCAGGGCGAGTCTGTCGTAGCAGACTTTTGAAGCTAAAAAATCGTCAAGAAGGATTGTTCATTACGAAGATTTGTTGTATAATCTTTCTTAAGGTTATATGGTTTCACTTCTCTATGCGGATATAAGGGGTGTATATCGGCACAGATCTATAGCAGACGGAAGAAGGCTCTGTTTCGTTTACTATATTTTGTTAAGCTTTAGGACTACAAAAAAGTTAAGAAAGAGAGGGGTTTACTTGGAAAAATCTGAGACAAATTATGCAATTGAAATGTTGAACATCACCAAGAAATTCCCGGGAATCATCGCAAACGACAATATTACCCTGCAGCTTAAAAAAGGTGAGATCCATGCGTTACTGGGTGAAAACGGCGCAGGTAAGTCTACACTTATGAGCGTTCTTTTTGGTCTGTATCAGCCCGAAGAAGGCGTGATCAAGAAAGACGGCAAGGTCGTTGAGATAAAGGACCCGAATGATGCGAATGCCCTGGGAATAGGTATGGTACATCAGCATTTCAAGCTGGTCGAGTGTTTCACGGTTCTTGACAATATCATACTCGGAGTCGAGCCTGTTAAGGCAGGACTCCTTCAGAAAGCCGAAGCAAGGCAGAAGGTTCTGGCTCTTTCGGAAAAATACGGATTGAATATCGACCCGGACGCGCTGATAGAGGATATTACCGTTGGTATGCAGCAGAGAACGGAAATCCTCAAAATGCTCTACAGGGATAATGAGATCCTTATTTTTGACGAGCCCACCGCGGTTCTGACACCCCAGGAGATCAAGGAACTGATGCAGATAATGAAGAATCTTTCCGCAGAAGGCAAGAGTATTCTGTTCATTTCCCACAAGCTTCAGGAGATCATGGAAGTTGCGGACAGATGTACCGTCCTGAGAAAGGGTAAGTACATCGGCACGGTTGAGACCGCCAATACGACGATGCAGGAACTGTCGGCTATGATGGTAGGCCGCAATGTTAATTTCCATGTTGAAAAACAGGAAGCTCATCCCGGCAATGTAATCCTTAATATCGAGAACATGACGGTTGCTTCGAAAATGCATAAGAAGAATGCCGTGAACAATGTTTCTCTTAAGGTCAGGGCGGGTGAGATAGTCTGTATAGCCGGTATCGATGGTAATGGACAGACTGAATTTGTATACGGTCTGACGGGACTTGAACCTCTTGTTTCCGGCAAGATAGAGCTTGACGGAAAGGATATAACGAACTTGTCCATCAGAAAACGCAGTGTTATGGGCATGAGCCATATTCCCGAGGACAGGCATAAACACGGACTGGTTCTTGATTATTCCCTTGAAGACAATCTTGTACTTCAGCGTTATTTCGAACCCGAATTTACGAATAAAGCAGGTTTCCTGAGGCGCGACAATATACGCAGCTATGCCGAAAGGCTTATCGGACAGTATGACGTGCGTTCCGGACAGGGCGCTGTGACAATAGCAAGAAGCATGTCGGGCGGTAATCAGCAGAAGGCGATCATAGCACGCGAGATCGACAAGAATCCCGAACTGCTTGTTGCTGTTCAGCCCACGCGCGGACTTGACGTAGGAGCCATCGAATACATCCACAAACAGCTTGTTGCGCAGAGGGATGCAGGCAAGGCAGTCCTTCTTGTATCGCTTGAGCTTGATGAGGTTATGGATGTACCCGACAGGATACTTGTTATGTATGAGGGCGAGATAGTCGGCGAATTCGATCCTAAGAAGACCACGGAAGAAGAGCTTGGTCTTTACATGGCCGGTGCCAGGAGAATGGAGGTGAAAGCCTGATGAAGAAGAGCTTCTGGAAAAGTGACGGGGTTCAGTCCTTCGTTGCTTCCATCATCTGTATTCTGCTGGGTCTGCTGATAGGTTTCATAGTATTGCTGTTTATTAACGCCAAGGGTGCGCCTGCGGCGATGCTCCGTATCATACAGAATTTCTTCAAATGGAACAGCGGAGCCAAAAAGCTGCAGAGTCTGGGCAATACACTTGTTAAGTCGGCACCGCTTCTTATGTGTTCGCTTTCGATACTGTTTTCGTACAAGGTCGGCCTGTTCAATATCGGTGCCGCGGGACAGTATGTTGCCGGAGCATGTGCCGCACTGTACGGTGTATTCGGACTTCATTGGAACTGGTTTGGCTGCATGATCCTTGCAGCTGTTGCCGGAGCCGCATTTGGCGTGATCTCAGGTCTCCTTAAGGCATACTGCAATGTTAACGAAGTTATTTCAGGTATCATGCTTAACTGGATCGCTCTTTACACTACGAACATGATACTGGCCAGATATCTGACTCCTGGACGTAAGGATACACCGGAGCTTGCGAGCCAGGCCGATTATCAGAAGGCCATACTTCCGGGAATGGGGCTCGGCAAGCTGTTTAACGACAACAAATATGTCGGACTTGCGATAATCATTTCGATCCTGTTTGCGTTTGCGGTATGGATTATTCTGACCAAGACCAAGTTCGGATATGAGCTTAAGGCTACGGGCTATAACAAGAATGCGGCCAAGTACGCAGGTATGGCCGAGAAAAGGAACATCGTCGTAACACTGGGTATCGGCGGACTGCTTGCTGGTGTGGGCGCTGCACTTCTTTTCCTTACGGATTTTGCACAGTGGGACTGCAATCAGACATCGGTTCCGGGAATGGGCTTCAACGGTATCGCCGCTGCGTTCTTAGGCGGCCTTAACCCGATCGGAGCGATATTCTCATCATATTTTATCCAGCACATAACCGATGGCGGTTCGAATGTGGATCTTACAATGTTCTGCGCGCAGATTTCGGATCTGATCTCGGCGATCATCATTTATCTGTGTGGATTTACGGGACTTATCAAGTATCTGATCAAGACCGGTATTTTATCGAAAAAATCAGATGCCGACGGCGGTAATGCCAATGCGGAGACTGTTACCGCAACCGCAAATGCGAACGCAAATGCAAATGCGAATGCGAATGCTTCCGGGAAAGGAGGCGAACAATAATGGTAGTTATCCTTATACAGTATACACTTTTGTTCGCTGCCGTTCTTTCACTGGTAGCACTCGGCGGATGCTTCTCGGAGCACTCCGGCGTTATCAACCTCGGACTTGAGGGAATCATGGTAATGGGCGCTCTGGGCGGAGCACTTACGTTTAAGTTCCTTGGCGGTGACGCCTCGGGATTTGTGACGATCATAGCTGTTTTATTTGTAAGCATCGCAGTCGGTGTTGCATATTCGGCACTGCTCGGCGTGGCAGCTATCAAGCTTAAAGCCGACCAGACCCTTATCGGTACGGCTATGAACATGCTCGGTACCGCGGCGGCAACGGTTATTGCGAAGTCGATCAATCTTGCCGAGGATTCGACCAAGCCGTCATCAGAGATCGCTTATATCGCAGGTAGAAAGAAATTTCTGTTTGTTGAAGGCTACGAGTTTAACTGGTTCATGGTGATCGCGGTGCTGGCTCTTGTGGCTGCTTATGTGATCCTTTACAAGACCAGGTTCGGCCTTCGTCTCATGGCCTGCGGCGAGCATCCTCAGGCAGCGGATTCCGTTGGTATCAATGTATACAAGATGCGCTGGGCGGGTGTCCTGATCTCGGGCGGACTTGGCGGCATAGGCGGTATCTGCTACATTACCGCAGGTGTAAGCTCATGGAAATTTGAAGTAGGTGTTGCGGGCTTTGGTTTCCTTGCTCTGGCTGTTATGATATTCGGTCAGTGGAAGCCTTCGAGGATAGCGCTTGCAGCTTTGCTGTTCGGATTCTTCAGGGCGCTTTCGAACGTCAACAGCGGTTTTGAGTTCCTTAAGAATCTCAATATTCCGGGCGGTGTTTACAATATGCTTCCTTATGTGATCTCGCTGATAGTTCTTGCATTTACATCAAGACATTCAAGGGCGCCGAAGGCGGAAGGAATCCCTTACGACAAGGGAATGAGGTAATATATTTACGAATGTAAGCGCATTGCGCTGCATATAAAAATTTAATGACAGTTATCTGTCAAAACATAAAAAACAGGAGGTAAGACAATGGGAAAATTTGTGATCAAAGAGGCTAAGAATGGGGTGAAGTTCGATCTTAAGGCCACCAACGGAGAGGTTATTGCGAGCTCGGAGGTTTACACGACGATCACCGCATGCAAGAAGGGTATTGCAAGTGTAGTAAAGAACTCAGCTGTTGCAGGCATTGAGGATCAGACGGTTGAAGGTTTCGAGACCTTAAAGAACCCGAAATTCGAGATCTACGCTGACAAGAAGGGCGAGTTCCGTTTCAGACTGAAGGCTACCAACGGCCAGATCATCGCTACCGGCGAAGGCTACAAGGAGAAGAAGAGCTGCAAGAACGGTATCGAGTCTGTTAAGAAGAATGCTGCCGGTGCAGCCATCGAGAAGGAAGAAAAGTAATAACAGTAATATAAGCAACCATATTCTTAACTTAATATTACTTTATCAAAATGAAAATTCAAGGAGAGTTGATCATGAAAAAGTTATTATTAAAGTTATGCGCTTTTATACTGGTATTTGCCATGATAATACCCGGGGCCGCCGCATTTGCAGACGACACCGCTGAAACACCTTCCTATTCATGGGCCAAGGATCCTGAAAAGACTTATGACAACTATGAAGGAAAAACAGTTATCCTTCACAGTAATGACGTTCACGGACAAATTGACGGTTATACCTATATCAAGGGTCTTAAGAATTATTACGAGGGAATGGGAGCTGAAGTTATCACCATTGATGCGGGTGATTTTTCCCAGGGCGATCCCAATGTTAACTTAAGCTTTGGATTGACTGCAGTCAATATGATGAATGCCGTAGGATACGATTTTTCCACGATCGGTAATCATGAGTTTGATTTCGGATTGGATCAGCTCAAAAAGAATCTTAAATCTGCGAAATTTAAGGTGCTTTGTGCCAATGTTTTTGACGAGAACGGCAAAACGCTCTTTGATGCCAATGCTGTTTGGAAATCCTCCAAGTCGGATCTTAAGATAGGATTTTTTGGTCTGGATACTCCGGAGGCACAGACAAAATGTAATCCGATATATGTTCAGGGCCTGAAATTTGCCCAGGGTGAGGAACTGTATAAAGTGGCTCAGAAACAGGTGGATAAGCTGAGCAAAAAGGCAGACCTTGTTATCTGTATCGCACATCTTGGAACTGATGCCGAAACGGAACCCAATAATTCATACAATGTTTATAACAACACCAAGGGAATCGACCTGATCATTGACGGTCACGCACATAAAACACTGGTACAGGGAATCAACAACGAACCTATCCAGTCAACCGGAACCAAGTTTGCATATGTCGGTATGGTAATGATCGACAATGCAACAAAGGAAATAGAACAGAGAGAACTTATCACTGCCAACAGGTTAAACGGATTTGATGAGAAGATCGATGCTATCGCAGAAGAGATCATCAATGATGTTAAAGCACAGTATGGTGCTGTATTTGCCAAGTCTCTCGTTAACACCAACGGTGAAAAAGGAGATGAGAATACCAAGGGTAATCGTACTGCCGAAACCAATGCGGGAGATCTTCTGACTGACGCTATGCTTTGGGCGGTAACCAAGGATGAAGGCAGTATTGCCGTAGATAAGGATCATATTATTTGCGTTACCAACGGTGGAGGCATACGTGCCGCTATTTCCAAGGGAGATATTTCCAAGCTGGACATTAATACGGTTCTTCCTTATGACAATACGGTTACGGTAGTATACATTACAGGCAGAGAGCTGCTTGAGGCGCTTGAGGCATCTACATTCTGTACACCCTCTGCGGTTGGTGGATTCCCTCAGATAGCAGGTTTTAAACTCAAGATATATACAAATAAGGCGTTTAAGCAGGGTGAACTCTATCCGGGATCGACATATCACGCTCCCAAGAAGATCAAGAGAGTGAAGATCACCTCCGTTAACGGGAAGCCGTTTAACAAGGATGACGTTTATGCTGTTGTATGTAACAGCTTTATGGCTAACGGCGGAGATACTTATTATGTATTCAAGAATGCTTCTGCCAAGTTTGATACCGGAATCCGTCAGGATGAGGCATTAATGGACTATATTGAGAATGAACTTGGCGGAGTGATCGGAAAAGAGTACAAAAAGGCTCAGGGAAGGATCAAGATCAAGAAATGATCGGTCTTCTGATCTGCGGTGTTTGTTTTGCCGAAAGAAAACAATGAATGACCATATGCGCAGGACTGTGACCGTACAGCAGTTGCAGTCCTGCGCTGTATTATCGAAAAAATGTTAAAGGAGATCGTTTGTGATGAAGAAACTGGTATTTACTCTGTTATTTGGTATTATACTGCTCGGTTTTATGAATACTGAGGTTCATGCCGAAGAAACCGTGCTTAAAACGGAAAGTGAACTGTATGTTAAGCAGAGCCTGCAGCTGAATATATTCTTTAACGGAGAGGCTGTAAACCCCAAAGATGTCAGCTGGAAGGTCACATCCGGATCGGACTGTGCCAAGATCGGTAAAGACGGCATCGTAACCGGTAAGAAAAAGGGAAAAGCCGTAATAACAGGAACATATAAATCCGGGACGGTAGAATTCACGTTTACGGTTAAAAAAGCACCGAAAGCAAAGGCTAAAAGCTATAAGATCAACGGCCTGACCGTGAAGATGCCGAAGGGACTGGTTAAATCCAAAGCTGATTCTACAGATGCGCAGACAGTTTTTAAACACATTAAGGATGAGACAACGATCAGAATCTCCGTATTGGATATAAGTGAAAGCGATGATATTACGGATGCTGATATCATCAATTATTACAGCAGCTACTTTAAAACAACTGTTGAAGAGGGTGTTGGGATCGTAAACGGGTTTAACGTGACCAAAACAGAAATAGTATCCGAAAAAGAACTTAAAAAAGGATATAACATTATGGCGATGGAAACTATAGCGACCGAAAGACCTGTTTATTTAACCAATATTGTTTCGATAAAGGGCAATAAGCTGTTGTATATAACAATATCCTCGAATTCCCAAGACAGATCCAAGGATTTGGCGGATGGTATTGTCAGCAAGAATAAGCTTGGTAAATAATTAAATCGCAATATAATTAAATTGTGAATTAATTTAATGCCGATATAGCCTCGAAACTTTTAAATAATGGTAAGTCTGGTGCACCGTAGGGTTTTGTGGTGGACCAAGTGGGCCGAGTGAGCCGGGGTGAGCCAGGGGGACGGGGTCAGTGGGTCATTTTGTT
>JAILIQ010000182.1 GCA_024695205.1 Lachnospiraceae bacterium | reverse complement strand
TCGATCAAGACCCAGGAATTGCGTGAAGCCATCCGGGATTCCGTCAAAGATAAGGAAATACCCGTATTTTCAGTCGACCGGGTAGTTGAAGGCTGTATCAATATCGTCTCTGATTTCGGAGACGGTTTCAAAAATATGGTCCGCCATGTGATCAATCATCATGGATGCCGGAAGATCAATATGATCGCAGGCATCAGGGACAACGAATTTTCCGAAGAAAGGATCCGTGCCTACAAAGAAGCCCTGACCGAGAACGGTATCCCCGTCAGTGAAGACCGCATAGCGTACGGTGATTTCTGGGACCGGCCAGCGCGTGAAGCTGCCGATGCATTTATCGATTCCGGTGATATCCCGGAGGCGATCGTGTGTGCCAATGACACAATGGCGATCGCAGCCTGTTCGGTCCTTCAGGAACGCGGTTTTCGTGTTCCCGATGATGTTATCGTGACCGGTTTTGACGGTATTATGAGCGCAAGGCTGAATTATCCCCCTATTTCCACCGTCGCTCCTGACTACGCAACGATGGTCAAAATGATCCTTGACCGTCTGGCATCGTTCGAAGCGGGAGAAAAGCCCGATACAGGCAAAACACAGCATGTGGATTTTATTGTACGTGAAAACCTTTCATGCGGCTGCGGCAATCATGATGAACACATTACTCTTGAGCTCATTAACAAGCTCTCATATGCTTTTAACGATCAGAAATGGCAGGCTGCGGCCATGAACACCATGCTCCTGCAGGCCGCCGAGATCCAGCATATTCAGGAACTCGCTCCGCTGATAAAGGCTTCCGTCGAAATGTGGATTGAGAATTTCTACTATATCGGCGTTCGTTCCGATCTGATGAATTACACCAGCGTTGACTCATACTCCGACCGCTATACTCCGCTGTTCCGTATGGAGCACGGCAATGCAGACAACGCCGGAGACGAATACGATTCATCCGTTGCGGTCCCTGATTTTTCAAGGCTTCTTGAAGAGGAGGACGGTTACAGTCTCTTCATGGTAAGACTGTTGTTTACCGATATCAATGTGTACGGTTATCTTGTTTCCGGTTTTAACGATATAGACATCCGCAGCATGCGCAGATGTGACGAATTCGGTCTGTTTGTCTCCACTGCCATCAGCGAGATAATCAAGAACGAGAAGATCTTCTGGTTCAACGAGAGGCTCAAACAGCTCAACCGCGAGATGGAACAGGCCGCAATACACGATCCCCTGACGGGACTCTACAACAGACGCGGCTTCTTTGATGAGCTTTCAAGGATATCCAAGGCTTCCGTCGGGCGTTTCATCACATTTTTCTCGATCGACCTTGATGAACTGAAATATATCAACGATACCTACGGTCACATTGAAGGCGATATCGCGATCAGTTCGATAGCTGAAGCGATCCGTCATTTTGCCTCACGCAATGGCATCAGCGCCCGTTTCGGAGGGGATGAGTTCATCTGCGCCCTGATCACCGATCACCCTCTTGAACTGTCTCCGGATACCGTAAGATCGAGGCTTGATTCGGTGCTTTCCAAGAGAAAGGATCTTAGCGGTAAGCCTTATACCGTTTCTGCAAGTGTCGGTTACGAATGCGTCAGGATAGAGGCTCTTCCCAATTTCGACCTGATCATGAAAAAAGCCGATGAAATGATGTATGAAGATAAACGTGCCAGGAAAAAGGAGCGGACCTGATAACAATAAACGACATTTTCAGAAAAGAATAATACATTGAATACAATACAGTTTATGCTATACTTTTGCGCAAGGTGGAAGATCTTTCACCTTGCGTTTCATTTACTAAGCAAGAGAGCTGTTTTTCTCGGATGAGGTTATTTATGAAAAACAATAATTCGTCTAATTCATCGGTTTCATTTCCGAAATCACGCTTCGCCTGGCTCTGGGAAAACATGGAGGGCAGACGGGGATTGTTTACCGTGGCCTTGTTAGGTACGGTCCTGTACAATGTCCTGCAGCTGGTCGTTCCTTATTTTTCCGGACGTCTGGTTGACCTGTTCCTTGAACTGAACGATACCGGTGCCTCTATCAGTGAGAATGCCCATACATTCTACGTCCTGATCGGCGCCATGGTAGGACTTACCCTGTTCCGTGTTCTGGTCGTATATCTGACATGTATGTCTTATGAGCACGTTTCCCAGTATGTCCTCTTCAAGATCCGTAATTTCCTGTATAACAAGATCCAGCGCCAGGATATGAAGTTCTACAGCACCTACAGGACCGGTGATCTGATGACACGTGTTACCGGCGACCTTGATGCGGTTCGCCACAATATCGCATGGGTCATCCGAAGCATCGTCGAGTCATTTACACTGTTCGGAGCCGCTGCCGTTTATTTTCTGATCATGGACTGGAAGCTCGCTCTTTCGATACTTGTGATCTCCCCGCTCATTTTCGTTATCGTGTTCAGGTTCAGACGGACCGTTGCCCCGAAGCACGCGCTGCTGCGTGAGAAGCTCGCCGGTATGAACACCTACGCACAGGAGAATATTTCCGGAAACAGGGTTGTTAAGGCCTTTGCCCGCGAAGATTACGAGATAGCGAAGTTCGGCCGTGCCAATAATGATTTTGCCGAGACCAACATAGATACCCACAACACATGGCTCAGCTTCTATCCTTATGTTGAATCGATAGCCAACCTGATGCCCATAGTCCTGTTGGTTGTCGGCGGTGTCTTCATTATCAACGGACAGATCTCGATGGGTGAATATGTTTCGTTCTCAGGTCTTATCTGGGCGATCGCCAACCCCATGAGACAGATGGGAAATATCATGAATGAGTTCCAGCGCTTTAATGCGGCTTCCGCCAAGGTCATGGAGATCTATTACTCCGAGCCCGAGATCGTTGATGCGCCCGATGCCATACCCCATCCCGGCCGTTTTGAAGGCAGTATAGAATTCGATCATGTTTCTTTCCGGTATGAGGACGGTAATCTTCCGGTACTGAAGGATGTTTCATTCAAGGCCAAACCCGGAGAGACCATTGCGATCATAGGCGAGACCGGTTGCGGCAAGACCTCCCTGATCCAGATGATCCCGAGATTCTACGAGCCTACCGGCGGACGGGTGCTTGTCGACGGGGTGGACGTAAGCCGCTACAAGCTTGAAGACCTGCGTAAAAATATCGGTCTGGCAACACAGGATGTCCTGCTCTATTCGGATACTATCGAAGGAAACATCGCTTACGGAGTTTCACATCTTACCGCTGAGGAGGTTGTCAAGTTCGCCCGCTATTCGGCCGCCGAAGAATTCATCCTCAAGATGCCCGAAGGCTATGATACGATAGTCGGTGAAAGAGGCGTGGGTCTGTCCGGCGGACAAAAGCAGCGTATCTCGCTTGCCCGCGCGCTTGCTATCGAGCCTTCGATACTGATCCTTGACGATACGACCTCGGCTGTCGATATGGAGACCGAGAAGCATATACAGCACTCTTTAAGAGGCCTTGATTTCAACTGCACCAAGATCATCATAGCACAGCGTATCTCGACCACGAAATTTGCCGATAAGATCCTTGTCCTTAAAGACGGCAGGATCATCGAGGAGGGCAGTCATGACGAACTGATCGCCCAGGGCGGTTATTATAAGGATCTTGTCGAGCTCCAGCTCGGTGAGAGCGTTGAAGCCCTCAAAGCCAGCGCCGGCTGATCGTTCGCTCCTGAGTATATGAGTATATGAGTATCCGGGTATCCGGGTACCTGAGACTCCCGTACATCCGTGATTTCAGATAGAAAAGAGGATTTCTTATGGCTAGCAGAAATACATATCGTCAGGATGAACGACTTGACGAGCCGTTTGACTTACGACATCTTTTATTGGCTTCATCATATATCAGAAAATATATTAAAAAAATGGGACTGGCTATCCTGCTCAGCGCCATCGGCGGCGCAGCGGGTCTTTTGTCTCCCATGATCACGCAGAAAGCCATCGACGATGCGATCCCGAACAAGAATATGACATACCTGTTCCAGCTCGTCGGTCTGCTGATCGCAGTATTTGTGGTAAGTGTTATCTTTACCACCCTGCGGTCAAGGATCATGGTAAAGGTCTCGCAGCGTATCATTTACGATATCAGAAAAGATCTGTTCGCGCATCTGCAGAAGCTGAGCTTCCAGTATTTCGACGACCGTCCTCACGGCAAGATCCTGATCAGGGTTGTCAATTATGTCAATTCGGTCTCGGATATGCTCTCAAACGGACTGATCAACGTAATACTTGAGATCTTTAACCTGATCTTCATCGTTGTGTTCATGCTGATGGTCGACGTTCAGATGTCCTTAGTCGTTATGTGCGGTGTTCCCGTGCTTGCGGTATTCATGTTCTGGATCAAGCAGAAGCAGCGCAAGGCCTGGCAGCGTGTATCCAACAAGAATTCCAATCTGAACGCATATCTGCAGGAAAACATCGTCGGAGCACGTATCACTCAGATATTTGCGCGTGAAAATGAAAATGCCGAGATCTTCTCCGGTCTGGCCGATGACTGCCGCAAGACATGGCTTACCGCAGTAAGCTACAATAACCTTGTATGGCCCGGAATCGACGCGATCTCCGTATTGATCAGAGCTGCGATATTTATTTTCGGTATGGTCGTATTCGGCCAGGGCGCCAAGACCGTCGGCACGATCATAGCGATCTCAAGCTATTCGGCACGATTCTGGCAGCCCATCATGAACATGGGAAATATTTTCAACAATTTCCTGAACAATATGGCTTATCTTGAGCGTATTTTCGAAACAATGGGTGAAAAAGTCGATGTCGATGATGCTCCCGATGCCACGGTACTGCCTCCCATCAAGGGCGAAGTTGAATTTGACGATGTAAGCTTTTCCTATGAAGAGGGCAAAGAGGTTCTCCATCATGTTTCCTTCAAGGTCAGCCCCGGCATGAGCGTTGCTTTAGTAGGTCCGACGGGAGCCGGAAAAAGCACGATCGTCAACCTTATATCCCGTTTCTATAATGTAGGGCACGGCCGGGTACTGATAGACGGCCACGATATTTCCAAAGTGACGCTTCATTCACTGCGTACACAGATGGGCATCATGCTTCAGGACAGCTTTATCTTCTCAGGTACGATCAGGGATAACATTCTCTACGGCAAGCTCGACGCCACCGACGATGAGATCCGCGAAGCATGCCGCAAGGTATGTGCGGACAACTTTATCTCGAAAATGCCTGACGGCTACGATACCGAGGTAAAAGAGCGCGGTTCCCTCTTAAGCCAGGGACAGAAGCAGCTTATCTCATTTGCGAGGACGCTGCTGTCCAATCCTTCGATACTTGTACTTGACGAGGCCACCTCAAGTATAGACGTTCAAACCGAAAAAGCCCTCCAGCAGGGTCTTAACACCATGCTGAAAGGCCGTACATCGTTTATTATCGCCCACCGTCTGTCCACGATCCGCAACTGCGATCTGATCATGTATATCGACGACGGAGGCATTGTTGAGTCGGGCACTCATGAAGAGCTCATGAAGAAGGGCGGAGCGTATTACCACCTGTATACTTCACAGATGGAAGACATCGCTTAAGATCCTTCACCGCTTCTGACCCTTATGTCAGTAAGTGCGCACTGGTCGCCCGTCAGGGCAACATAAATATCTGCTGTTTTATCCGGGATCGTGGTAACATTCCTGACCGAAACTCCGAGGTTCTCGGTCGTCAGAGTTACCACATCCCGGTCTTTTTCAAGGAATACCGTGCTGTTGAAGCCTTCCCTGTTCTTTTCTTTCCAGACGTCCCAGCCTTCAAAATCATCCTGTCTGTGCACCGTCAGGGTATTTTCCGCTCTGAGATCGGATCCGAGCACTTCGCCGTCAAGTCTTACAAGCGCATATTCTTTGTAATTCTTACCGTATACCTTTCCGTCTTCGGATGAAAATATGATCACGTATGGAACATGCCAGATCAGTCTTGCCGTGGGAAGGCTCATGGTATGGAAGCTGAGTTCGAGCCTGTCTGTGATCGGAACACCTTCCGTAGCCTCGGATCGGTGGCTGTTTACCTGAATACTCGGGATATCCCCCTCAGGTCCGTCAAGGAATGATATTTCTTCCGCTATCCTCTTAATATAAGTTACGGGAATCGGTTTTTCTTCCCTGGTGATGCTTACATCATCGATATGGCAATATTCGCCCGTAAGTCCTATATAAACATAACGCGAACTGTCGGGCAACGCCACGATGACGGTAGCTGTTGACAGGCCGTCATCTATGCGGACCTGAACATGATCCTTGATCTTGACAGCTTCGATATCATATACAATACCGTGATCCTGCCGCTGTACCCGGCTGTTTTCGGGCCTGTTAAGAGCAAGCTCCGTCTTGATATCCCTTGCTCCTTTTCTGACCGTATTTCCGTTGAACCAGATCTCGCAATACTCAAAATAATTCAGCTCGCTGATCGTCATTTCATCGTCGTGAACACGTCCGTCAAGAGAGTCAAATAAAACTATTGCCGCGCCTCTGCTCTCATTTGACAATTCCCTGTTCCGGCTGACCTTCAGATGTATCTTTTTCAGATTGTGATCCACAACGATACCGTCGGAAACGGAGTCCCTGAATTCACCGCAGTCAAGTTCATCCTTGCCCGCGAGCTCGCTTACGGCTGTTTTCTCCCTGAACTCGTATTCCTCGTCCAGGTCGATGATCTTCTGCATGATATTCGCAAATTCGGGATCAAACTGTGTCCCGGCGCCTTTTACAATTTCCTCGCGAGCCAGCTGCTGGGGCATCGCTTCCCTGTAGCTGCGGTTGGAGGTCATGGCATCGTAAGCGTCCGCAACCGAGATGATCCTTGCTATCTCGGGAATATCGTCGCCCTTCAGCCTGTCGGGATAACCGCGGCCGTCATAACGTTCATGATGGTAACGGGCGCCTATGCTCAGATACGGGTACTCACTGATACTGAGAAGTATCTGATTGCCGAGCACTGTATGTTTCTTGATGATCTCATATTCGTCACTTGTCAGACGGCCCGTTTTGTTGATGATATTATCGGAGATACCGATCTTGCCGACATCATGCAGCAGAGCCGCATAATAGATCATCCGGCACTCTTTCTCACTCTTTCCGGCTTCTCTGGCTATCATTTCCGAGTACTGGGCTACTCTTAACGAATGTCCGTGGGAATAGGTATCCTTGGCATCTATGGCATTGACAAGCGCGGTAGCGGTCTGTTCAAACAGAGTCACCGAGAACTTCTGCCTCGCTTTAAGATTATCGACTTCAAACTTCTGGTATTCTTCGATCGTTTTGCTTCTCCCGTATATCAGGATTATTGCAATGATCGTAAGTATATTCGTAAAAGCGCCGGGGATGCCCGCAGGATTGTTATTTCTGAAAAACTGAATCACCATGATCGGAAACTGTGTCAATAACAGTACCAGAGAAGTGTAGAATCCGAGATTTTTATAGTAAACGACAAGGAATATGACGCATATGTTGGCAATAGACGAAAATACACCCGTAAATACCTGAAAGGGGACTGCTCCGCCCGCAAGCATTATCACTCCGTCAGTCTGTCTTGCCCTGATCAGGAAAAATGTGGCTGCGAAATACAGTGCCAGAAGCAGAAAAAACACTATGATATGCGGTTCTTTCTTTTTTGAATAACGATCTTTCCGAGGCGCATTGCCCGTTATTTCGGAAGCGGTTTTTCTAATTTTCATTTTCGTACCTTTATAATGATTTTGAAACTGTACCAACCCGTTCAGCCAAGCAGTCTGGCGACTTTCAGGATCAGGACCTGTGTCTTGGCATCGGGTATCTCATTGTTCATGACCATCTCAACGGCTCTGTCTATCGGGATCTTCTCACACTCAACGAATTCGTCCTCGTCGAGATCGAGTTCCCCGGTTTCATTTTCAACTTCACAGCACCATAAACGTATGATCTCGCCGCAATATCCCGGAGTCGGATAGAGATTCCCGAGAAACTGCCAGTTCCTGCCGGTGCACCCGGTTTCCTCCCTCAGCTCACGCTTTATCGCTTCAGCAGGATCCTCGCCTTTTTCAAGCTTGCCGGCAGGCAGCTCGAGACATACTTCATGGTAAGGATAACGGAACTGTCTGACAAACAGAAGCTCTCTTTTTCCCGTTACGGCCGCAACACAGACTCCGCCGGGATGATCGACGACCTCACGGTATCCTGGTTGCCCGTTTTCAAGCTCGACATCATCAACATGTACCGTTATGATCCTTCCGGCAAATATATCTTTTCTGTTCAGTGTTTTTTCCCCGTTGATCATCGGTTAGATCCTCTTTCCTGTGTCTGATACGACCGGCGCCGGAAAATACAGGGCTGCAGGTCACTTTTCGATATTATAACACATATTCCGTAAAATTACTATATATTTCTTTATCATTATATTCAGGCGGTAAATATTTTGCTTTTTGCAATGATTTGTATTCTAATCAACAAATACGAAAGATTATTCAGGATCAGCTTCGCAGATATGTCTTACAGATCAAGGTTAAAAAAGTATAAATTTTTATAAAGCTCTTAATTACCGCTTGACATAGTTTTAATAACTACATATAATAGAATTACAAAACGTAAAGGCATTTGATGCCCTATTCCGGGAATGCCAATTATATAAGGAAACGATCATTATTCGGTATTTTCCTAAATCATTTTCAATCAGGAGAAATAACCATGAGCTACGAAATAGTTACCGATTCCGCCAGCAATCTTACAAGGGATCTTCTTGAAAAATACAGTATACACATGATCTCTTATCATGTTTCGATCAACGGCGAGGATTTTGACTGCTACGATCCTGACAGGGATTACGCACAGGCAGGAAAAGACTTTTATGACAAAATGAGAAACGGAGCAAAGGTCAGCACCACTTTAGTAAACACCGCGAGATTTGAAGAATTCTTCAGGCCGCTCCTTGCCGAAGGAGAGGATGTTATCTTTGTCGGTATCTCAAGCGGACTTTCAGGCACAGTGCAGGCTGCAAGGATAGCGGCCGAAGATCTTTCGGAAGAATTTCCGGACCGTAAAGTTATCGTGATCGATTCCATGGGAGCCTCTTTAGGCGAAGGCCTCCTCGTCATCGAGCTTTCAAAACTCCGTGCCCAGGGCGTTTCGATCGAGGACGCGGCGGCATGGTATGAAGCGCACAAGATGGATATGAACCATGTTTTCACAGTTGACGATCTGAAATATCTTCAGCGCGGCGGCAGGATATCCGCAGCCGAAGCCATCGTCGGAAGCATCCTTTCGATCAAACCCGTTCTTCAGGCCGACGACAACGGAAAGATCATAGCATATTCCAAGACCCGCGGCCGCAAGAAGGCCTTAAAAGAAATAGCTGACCAGACCATAAAGCACATCGTTAAACCCGAGGACCAGACTATTGCGATAGCACACTGCGATGCACCGGAAGATGCGGAGCTTGTTGCATCACTTATCCGCGAAGCCTGCCCGGTAAAAGACATTATGATCCGCTATTACGATATCTGCACCGGAACCCACGTAGGGCCCGGTACCGTTGCCATTTTCTTCATGGGCAAGGGCCGCAGTCTCGAAGAACCTTCCGAATCCCTTATCGCACAGGGCTTAAAGGGCATAAAAGATACCGCAGGCAAGCTCATAGACCAGCATTCCGGCAAGCTCTCCGGCAAGCTGGTGAACTAAAGGACATAATAGAAGACATAATAAAACCCGCTCATCATAACACAAAAAAACATGCTGCCGTACCCGATGATCTTTCATCCGGTACGGCAGCCTTTATTTTGTCATAAAAACAATGCTGCTTAAGCCTGTATTTTCTTCTTTCCTTTGCCGGCTTCCTTTGTTTCGGCCGCTTTTTCTTCCCTACGGAGACTCTCGTACTTGTCACGAAGCTTCTGTTTCCAGCCCTTCTTTACGGGAGGAGCTTCAAGACCGCCTCTGGCGCTCTTGGCTTCGACAATGTAGATACCGTTCATGAGGACCTTAACCTCTTTTTTCTCGGGGATAAGATTAAATGCCTTCTCATCGCACATCAGTGAAGCGATCTTGGGGCCGACCTTCGCCTTGACTACCGGCACCTTCGAACGGCGCAGATACTTGGGTGTCTGATCGACTATGATCTGGGGAAATCCTGCTTCAGTGATCTTTTTACGTGATTTTTCGATAACAAAGATCGAGATCACCTGAGCGCCCTGGCGCATTGCAACTTCAGAGTCTTCCTGCTTCTTCTGAAGCTTCCTTCCAAGGATCGAAAGACCGATAAATCCTCCGATAAGAACTACCAGAACGATTATCGCAACGATCCAGCCTGCAGAAATACCTTTTTTTGTGATATCAACAGCTTCTTCAAGCCAAAACAACGTATTTTGTAACATAAAAACCTCACTGTTCCTTATTATTTCTTAATATACTTTTTATCCTCTTCGAGCATTTCCGAAATCTCTTTCATCACTCTCGGAGCAAGCGATTTACGCTCTTCACGGCTCATTTCCTCAAGATAGATCGGTTTACCGTAATGAATGACGACCGGTGCGCTCTTTACCCAGGGCTTATGAAGCTCATAAACCTCATCAGCATTGGAAATGGCTACCGGGATAACGGGACATCCGCTCTTATCGGCGATCTTAAAGCTTCCCTCCTTGAACGGGAGCAGCTCATCCGAATGATTGCGCGTACCTTCGGGCATTATGAACATCGAATAGCCCGCTTTCACTTTCTCGATCGCAGCAAGGATCACTTTAAGCGACTGTTTCATATCATCCCTGTCGATAAACAGGCAGTTGACTGCGGTCATCCACCAGTTAAGTCCGGGGAACTTCGCTATCTCTTTTTTCGCAACGAAACCCGTGAGCCCGGGAACGGTTGAATAACCCAGAACAACATCAAGATAGCTGCGGTGGTTTGATGTATACAGGACCGGTCTGTCGGCCGGGATATTTTCGAGACCGAGAAGCGTGGTCCTGGCCCCTGCGATCAGAAGGATCATCTTAAATGCATACTTTATCACGGTCTGGGCGGCGCGTGATCCGGCCTTCGGGGCAAATACCTCGATCAGCTTCAGGATCAGGAACAGCGGCAGCGTCAGAACAAAAAACAGCAGCAGAAAGAGAGCAACCAGTATACTTCTCATATTATCTGTTTTCCTCCCGGAAATCGTAAGCCTTTAAAGCCGAACCGATATCAGGCTTCCACACCGATAATGCGCTTCAGCATCTCTTTATAAGCATCCTCGACATTGCCAAGATCTCTGCGGAAACGATCCTTGTCAAGCTTCTCATGGGTTTCGCTGTCCCAGAAACGGCAGGTATCGGGAGAGATCTCATCTGCAAGAACGATGGTCCCATCCGAAAGGCGTCCGAACTCAAGCTTGAAATCTACCAGATCTACCTTTCTTTCCTTAAAGAACTTCTTCATGACCTCATTGGTCTTAAATGCAAGCTCCTTGATCCTTTCGATCTCTGCCTTGGTCGCGAGCTTGAGCGCAAGAGCATGGTATTCGTTGATGAGCGGATCGCCGAGATCATCATTCTTATATGAGAACTCGATAGTGGGCTCTTCAAACACTATGCCTTCTTCAACACCGTAGTGCTTCGCAAATGAACCGGCACTGATATTTCTGATTATTACTTCAAGCGGAACGATCGAAACCTTCTTTACAAGTGTATCGCGCTCATTGAGTTCCTCTACGAGATGTGTCGGAACACCCTCTTTTTCAAGAACCTTCATCATAAAATTCGTTACGCGGTTGTTAATGGCGCCCTTACCGGAAATGGTGCCCTTCTTGAGTCCGTTGAACGCTGTTGCGTCATCCTTGTAATGAACCAGTAATACTTCGGGATCATCTGTTGCAAAAACCTGCTTTGCCTTGCCCTCGTAGAGCATCTCTTTCTTTTCCATTCAGTTTAACCTCCATATTATGCGCCAATTAAAAACCAAACGAATACATTCTATCAGACAAACCCGCTTCCGTCAAGAACGGGATGCCATCTCATCGATCATTTTGAAGATCACGTCCGTGGCGTCGGCCTGCCTTGCAGTCTTCATTTTTTCGATATATCTGTCCCTGTCGTTATAAACCTTGTTGATGGCTTCGAGCAGGGTTTCGTTTGTCATCTTATCCTCGTCGAGCACATAGCTGTAACCCTGTTTTTCGAAGGATTCCGCATTCAGTATCTGATCTCCGCGGCTTGCTGCGGCAGAGAGCGGTATCAGTATGTTGGGCTTGGCCAGGGCAAGTATCTCACACACGGCGTTCGCGCCGGCACGTGATACCACAACGTCAGCCAGTGCAAACAGATCCTTTAATTCCTTGCTGATATATTCAAACTGCCTGTATCCGATCGTATTGTCGTATGCGGGATCGTTCTTTCCCTTTCCGCACAGATGGATGACATCGAAATTCATCAGCAGTGTGGGGAGCAGATTTCTGACAGCCTCATTGATCGCGGCTGCGCCGGTGCTGCCTCCGACCACCATGATGACAGGTTTTTTACCGCTGAACTCGCAGAATTCAAGGCCCTTGCTCCTGTCTCCCTCAAACAGCTCGTGCCTGAGCGGAGTTCCGGTATGGATCGCCTTTCCTGCGGGCAGATAATCAAGAGTCTCCTCAAAATTGCAGCATATCCTGTCAGCCTTCGGGATGCAGAGCTTGTTCGCAAGACCGGGAGTCATATCGGATTCGTGGATGATGACCGGAACCCTGCATTTTTTGGCGGCAAATACAACCGGAACGGCAACAAATCCGCCCTTTGAAAATACAACATCGGGCTTGAGCTGTTTTATCAGACTTTTAGCCTCTCTCATACCCTTCATGACCCTGAACGGATCCGAGAAATTCTTAAGATCGAAATATCGTCTGAGTTTTCCCGAGGATATCCCGTAGTAAGGGACACCCATTCCTTCGATCAGACCTTTTTCGATGCCCGAATATGATCCGATATAGCTTATATCGTAATCCGACGCACGAAGACGTTCGATCAGCGCCATGTTCGGCGTTACATGACCTGCGGTCCCGCCGCCGGTAAGAACTATTTTCTTCAAAACAAAAACCTCCGTAACCGTATCGGTAAAGTAAGCAGATCAGAAGATCACATCGTGCCTACCTTCGGATCATCAGCGATCAGTACTCCGAGAAGAGCGCTCTTTAAGGCATTGGCCAGCTGGTCAGGGCATGATGTGGGCTTAAATCCGCATTTGATCCCTTCCATCCGTGAGATGGCCTCATTTACCTCCATACCCTCTACAAGTCTGGCAACACCCTGTGTATTGCCGCTGCATCCGCCGGTGAACTTTACCCCGGTCACTACCTTTCTGTCATCCTTTCTGACAATATCAAAATTGATCTTTGTGGCGCAGGTTCCCTGCGTTCTGTATTCGTACATCTTCTTTCCTCCTTTTTCCTTCATCACGGTATCGTACAATTCCCGCAAGACTGTCCGAAAACCTTTCCGGCCCGGCTCACGGGACGTGATTCGGTGAAATTACCTCTTCCCGCCATTTGACAGTTCATCTTTCACAACAATATTGTAAACGGACCGTCGTTTAAGAGCTCCACCTTCATATCCGCACCGAACTCGCCGTGTTTTACCACAGGCACCCTCTGCGTGCAGTATTCCACAAAATGCTCATAGATACGGTTCGCCTGCTCGGGCGGTGCCGCATTTGTAAAGCCGGGACGGTTCGAGCTTGTATCGGCATAAAGCGTAAACTGTGAAACTATCAGAAGCTCTCCGTCTACCTGCGCAAGATTCAGGTTGATCCTGTCATTTTCATCATCAAAGATCCTGAGCTTGATAACCTTCTCGGCAAATTTCTCAGCCGTTTTCTCATCATCTTCCCTGCCCACGCCGAGCAGGACAAGATACCCCCTGCCGATCCCGGCAGTCTCGACACCGTCGATCGTTACGGACGCGTGCTGTACACGCTGAACCACAAGTTTCATGATAACCTCATTTTCCCACGTCAGAAAATTATTCCACCGAGATCTCCTTCAGGAACGATTCCCCGGCAATCCCTTCATTTACACCGAATATATCAAGGATCGTCGATCCGATATCACCGAAGCACATCCTTGTCCCGAGATCGACGCCTTTCTTCAGGTTGCGGCCGTACACAACGATCGGGATATATTCCCTGGAATGATCCGTAGAAGGAGTGCAGGGATCGCAGCCGTGATCGGCAGTGATCATAAGGATATCGTCATCCCTGAGCTTTTCGAGCAGTTCAGGCAGTCTCTGATCAAAATAGGTCAGAGCCTTTGCATAACCCTCGGGATCGTTGCGGTGCCCGTAAAGCATGTCGTAATCAACAAGATTCGTGAACGAAAGCCCGTTGAAATCCTTGCCGGCATTCTCGATGGTGCGGTTGATGCCGTCCTCGTTGCTCTCGGTCCTGACATATTCCGTAATGCCCTTTTCGGCAAATATATCGATTATCTTGCCGACTGAAAGAACATCATACCCCTTTTTCTTCAAAATATCAAGCATTGTATCCTTCGGAGGTTCAACAGAGAAGTCATGACGCCTCGGAGTCCTTTTATAAGGCCATTCCCCTTCGAACGGACGGGCTATGACACGTCCTACCGCGAGATCACCGGTCAGCATCTCCCTGGCGATCCTGCAATAGTCATACAGCGTTTCTACCGGTACGACATCCTCATGCGCGGCGATCTGGAATACGCTGTCTGCCGAAGTATAGCAGATCAGGGCTCCGGTCTCAACATGCTCCCTGCCGTAATCCCTGATAACGTCAGTTCCGGAATAAGGCTTATTGCACAGCAGTTTTCTGCCTACGCGCTTCGAAAAAGCCTCCATGAATTCTTCGGGGAACCCGTCGGGAAATGTCGGCATGGGTTTTGTGGATATCAGACCCGCGATCTCCCAGTGACCCGTTGTGGTATCCTTGCCCTTCGACTGTTCAAAGCAGCGTCCGGCCGCATATAGCGGTGCCTCAGGAATATCATCGTACATGTCGTCAATACCCTTGATATTGAAGAAACCAAGCTTCTTCATATTCGGCATGTCAAGAAATCCGCTTGTTGCCGCAGCCTTCACGGTATTGCTTCCCTCATCGCCGAATTCCGCCGCATCGGGCATCTCTCCTACTCCAACACTGTCAAGAACGATCAAAAACACTCTTTTACCCATTTTGCCACCTCCTGTACTCCTGTACTCCTGTAATCATATACTCCTGTATAATATAAAGCCACATTGTTTCCTTAGTCCGCGTATGTTACAAAACGGTTCCCGCCGGCTTCGAAAAGGTCCTGCGCGTCCCTGATCTGATATTTTATGCTCCTGTCCGTCAACGGCTCGTAAACCGTAACGGAAGCCGCGTCATATGCGGTTATCACCACCGCACTTCCGTCAGCCTTAAAACCGATGACGGGCCTTGATTTATACACATAATACAGCACTTCGTCAAGTTCTGCGCCCGTAAGGTCGAGAACCACCGATTTCATCTGATTCTGCATCCAGTCTCTTACGGAAATTGCGGATGCATTCCACGAAGCGGTATCAACGTCCGTATTTTTATGTAACAGCAGCATCTTCATTGCCGCCTGAACCGAATTCAATCCGTCCGCGGCTTTGACTGCGGTAATATCCTTGATCGAAGTCCTCGCAGCCTTGACGCCGCGTTCCCAGATCAGCCTTCCCTCACGGTTGATAACGGTCCCGACATGCTCATCGGCCTTCCTGATCGTTTCCGTTGCGTCAAGCGAAGTATTGAGCACTTCCCCGTAACAGTAGGAATAGAATATCCCTTCCCTGTGCTCGGGCTCGGTCAGTCTTGCCGTCGTATCGAAATCTATGACCGAACTGGTCGCCTTGACAAGCTCCGGTATCTCATCGATCGCGGTATTCTCGGGCGGTGTAACATAGTATTCCGTAAGCGTCTTGTCCGTTACACGTTTGGTGATATTGACCGGTCTGACCGTATTTGAAGCACGGTTCATGATCGTATCTTCTTCCGCGGGTTCGTAAACGGTCTCATCACCTTCGCGTCTTTTCTGGCGGTTTAAGGTTATCTTATTATTGTCGATAGTTATACTCTCTATGTAGAATCCTTCTTCGGAATAATCCTTGAGGATCTCGCCCTCCTGATCTTCGATGATCAGCCTGTATGCGGGCAGTCTCCTGGTCCCATCGGAAAGTATCGATACATCCGAGGCTTTTGCGTAAGCATAGACGATATTATCGTTGATCCTTCCGAGCAGTCTGATATTGTCACCGGGCCGCGCTTCGATGATACGCTGCGTTCCTTTCAGAAGATCGACCACATAGATCTTCCCGGCTTTCAGATCGCTCCTTGCGTCCTGCCAGGCAATGTAAGAGCCCTCACCGCAGAACACGAGATTGTCCGTGGGGACATCCGATGCCATTGTTTCAAGTCTCTTGGTAGTCAGATCATAAGCATATATCGCGTCATACAATGAAAAATACAGCACGTCCTTGTCGCTCAGATATACGAAATCCTCGAAATCCGCTTCAAGCAGCTGGAAGGTCGTATTGACCGGTATGTACATCTGCTCCTCGATACGGTTGCCCGAAGCTATATAGCGGTACAGGACGATCCCGACCCTGCCCTCGTACTCGCCGCGGTTCATGTAGCCGTATACAACAAAATCCACATTTCCGTTGTCATGGATCCTTACCAGCTTTATATCATGCTGATCGTAGAGTTCGCGCGAATAATCCCTGCTCCCGCCTTTAAACGAGAACACACAGGTCATACGGTTCTTCGCGATATCGTATGCATACAGCTCCCTGCCGTATACAAATGCGATGTACTTACGGTTCTGGGAGGCATCGGCCATGATCCTGCCTTCTTTTGATATCCCGAGCTTAAATTCGTCACGTATCAGCGAGGTATTCGAAACATCGTAAACCGTCTCCATCGTACGGTCGTAATTGTACAGATAGACCCTGGTTTCGGTATACTGGAAACGGAAATTCTCGGTTACGATAAAATACTCGGTCCCGTCGCCGGTTTCGGCCTTCATAAAGCTCTTAAGCTCGACCGTTGCCATATTTTCATAAAATTCGTGGAACGTCGGAAGTTCTTCCCACACAACCTCCGGAGACAGCGTTCCCCAGGTCACAAGATCAAAGCTCGATCTTATATTTACATTCGCAAATGAGGTATTATCCGATTTTTTGCTTGATTCGAGATATTTTTTGAGCTTTTCCTTCTCATATTCGTCGCCCTCGAGCAATACCCTGTGGAAATTGTTGACAAAGCTCAGCTTCTCGGCTATACGACCGCTATCGTACATTTTGATCCTGGTATAATAATAGATCCTCTTGCTTAAATTGGTGATCAGGGTGATCCTGACAATATACTCCTGGCCTGTTTTCAGGGTTTCCTTAAGGGATATCCTGACCTTCTTGGGTCCGCCCTCCACATCAAGGACGGTGATCGTATCGGACTCTATCTCTCTTTTGTCGGTATTGTAAACCTCATATTTCAGCTTCTTGACATTGCTTTCGTTTTCATCTATCAGCACCGTGAATTCCCTGTCAGAGGTGATCGGTGTTATCGATTCCCTGATCAGCATATGGTCGAGATTCGAGGCGTAACCGTGCAGGCGGTTAAATTCGTTGTCCTGTACCTGTATATATATGGTCGGAAATGTAGCAGCGCTCATCGGAACCGTATCCGAAGCATTTCCGAAAAATCTTTCGTTTATTCCCGATCCGAAATAGACGAGCGCCGCAATGAACGCAACGATCACGATCAGGATCTTATGTATTAATTTCATTATCCGTAACCTTTTCTGAATTACCGTATATTCTTGATCATATCTTCTTTAAGGACATGTACTCCACACCGGACTGTCCGAAAAATCCTTTACCGGTCCTTTAAGAGCCTGTGCAGCGTAAGCTCACTCTCAAAAGACGAAAGAAGCTGTTCGTACGCCTTTGTGCGGTCCTGATCCGTCCCGGAAGAACCGCCGCTTCGCTCCCGTCCGACCGGGATTTTTGCGAAATTGTCCGAAGAGCCCTTCTTAACTGCCCGTATCAGCAGATTCTTCGGAGTATGCTCCATATCGATGAATTCAAGGATCTGTGTTTTGTATCCCTGTTCTTCAAGCATCTGCGCCCTCATCGCATCAGTGATAAGAGCCGACATACGTTCCCTGATGATCCCGTATTTCAGGACCGGCTCAAGCTCTTTGTTTTTTATCTGTTTGTTCAGCTCATGCTGACAGCACGGAACGCAGAAAATGACCCTTGCATTCCATCTTATCGCGTTAAACAGCGCATAATCGGTCGCGGTATCGCAGGCGTGCAGGGTCACGACCATGTCAACGCCGCCGTTTGTCTCATAATCCGCAATATCCCCGTGCTTAAATTCCAGATCGCCATAGCCGAGCTTTTCGGCAAGCCTGCCGCAATCGGCAATAACATCCTTTTTCAGATCAAGCCCCGTAATATGTACATTCAGACCGATCGACTCATGCAGAAAATGATACAGTGCAAATGTAAGATATGATTTTCCGCAGCCGAAATCTATGATCTCAAGCTTTCTGCCGGTATCCGTGCCTTCCGCCCCGTTTGCGGCCGGATTGCTCTTCCTGCCGGTCAGCTCGGGCAGGATATCATTTACAAACTCAAGATACCTGTTGATCTGCCGGAATTTATCGTAGCGGGCCTTTACCACAAACCCGTCCTTATTCATGACTCCGAGCTCAACCAGGAAGGGGACCGCAATCCCTTCCCTGATGATATAGTTCTTTTTATGGTCCGGACCGCCGACTTCACCCGCAGGAAGCGAGATCCCGGCCTTTCGACCGTGTTCCTTTACGGTCACATGCCCTTTTTTGCTGATGAGCACCGTTGCGCTTCCTTCTGCGCCCGTCAGCTCCAGCTGTCTGAAGCAGGGTCCTTCCGCAAGCATACCTGCGATCAGGCTTTTGATGCCGTCCGCATCCGTATTCTCGTGAAGTTCCTGCGCTCCGACTGTCCTGGCAGCCTGAAACAGCTGTTTTCCTTTCAGAACGACCGGCCTTACCTTAAGCTTCGAAGCAACGCCCTCCGCCTTTACTCCGGGATTGCTCGCCACCGCCAGTTTCAGGCCGTCATTGATATATTTGTCAAGTAAATCTTTTATATCTTCCATATCACTTTGTTCATCCTCTGACTGTTATGCCCAATCATGATTATTATATCAACTTTTTCGAAATAACTCAACTAATTCTTAATTTACGGAAACCGCCGCTCCATTTTGACATTTACTTGTCTTTTGGGCCGTTATTGGTTAAAATATAGGTAATCATACTGGTTGGTCCGGAGGCATTTTATCATGGAAATAGTAATCAAGATCCTTATCATCCTGCTGTGCGTGCTTGCAGCCCTGTTTGTGCTCAATGTTGTCCTGGTCATGCCGAGCCGCAAACTCAAAGACAGCCGCGAGCTCTTCTTTCACATCAATTTCGCTCATCGCGGGCTTCATACAAGAGATAAGCACATCCCCGAGAATTCACTTGCCGCGTTTAAAGCCGCAGTGGATGCGGGCTACGGTATAGAGCTTGACCTGCAGTTTTCCAAAGACGAACAGATAGTTGTATTTCACGATGATACACTTAACCGTGTATGTAAGGTCAACGGCAGGGTTGACGCCTACACCCTTGAGGAACTTAAGGAAATGAGCCTGTGCGGTACCGAAGAGCGCATCCCTCTGTTTTCCGAAGTTCTTGAACTCGTAGACGGCAAAGTTCCGCTCCTCGTAGAGTTCAAAAACGGCCCCAAGAATGCTCTTTTATGCAAAAAGACCCTTCCCATGCTCAGGAACTACAAGGGCGATTTCTGTATCGAAAGCTTCTCGCCCTTCATTGTAAAATGGTTTAAAAAGAATGCTCCCGATATCCTGCGCGGCCAGCTTTCCGCCCCCGCAAAGGAATTTGCCGGCGAGCTCGGCGGTCTTTCAGCATTTCTGCTCTCGCACTGCTACACAAATATTATCTGCCGGCCTCATTTTATCTCATATCATAAGAACAAGACATATCTGTCGGTAAAACTCGCAGACAGCCTCGGCGCCATGCGTTATGTCTGGACCGTACGTCCGGCCGATGACATAAGGGGCCTTGAGAAGAAGAATGACGCCGTTATCTTCGAATTCTACACGCCTGACAGGAAATATTAAGATCCGATGCGCAAAGTCCACTTTTCGCAAAATTTCATTTTTTTCTTTCGAAATCATAAAAATTGCTTGCTAAAAAGCTGAATTTGCAATATAATATCATACGGGCTTTTTATCGGTACCCTTATCCCGGGGTCAAACAATAAAGCAGGAGCATATTTTTCATGGATGACAAAAAGAAACAGATGCGTGACGCTTTAAGACATCTCACCTTTCTTTCGCAGCTGGGTCTGTCGCTGGTGATCCCGTTGCTCATGTGTGTTCTGATATGTTACTGGCTTACGTCACGGTTCGGCTTCGGAGGATGGATATTTATTCCCGGCTTCATTCTCGGGCTTGGCAGCTCATGTATGACCGCCTGGAAATTTTACAACTCCGTCAACGCCAAAACAAAAAAGGACGAGGAAAAGAACAAGCGCCCGCCTTCATTCAACAGTCATTACTGACACAGACCGTTCACGGCCGGTTTTGGAGAAACCTTTTTTCAGCCGTTTCTCCGACCGATATCCATAGTTTTCATAAATGCAGTATCAGCTTCAGGAGGATCACTTAAACAGTCATGGTAACAGTTCAACCCGCAGTAAAAAGAGAAACGCGTAATGTGGCGATCATCACGCTCGCAGGCGTGATCCTGATGTGTGCCGTTTTCTTCGTACTGCACCTGTTTTTCTCCGACAGCGTTCCTTTCAACTACACTGTCATTCTTGCCGGCGTTTGCGCAGGCATTGTCGCCGTACTGAACTTTTTCCTTATGGGGCTCGCGGTCCAGAAGATCGCAGCGGTTACCGATCAGGATGAAGCCAGGAAGCTGATGCAGAAAAGTTATTACCGCCGTTTCGGACTGCAGGTCCTGTGGATAATCGCAGCCATTGCGGCCCCCTGCTTCAATATTGTCGCAGGTCTGATACCTCTGATGTTCCCCGGACTCGGGATCAGGATGCGCGGCATACTTGCTCATGTATTTCCGAAGCTTGCTCCGAAGATCGGGATCGGAGACGACCCCAAAGATGATTAAACCACGGAATTGATTTAGCTGTATGGTCCGTTTTCAGCTCCATGCAGAAATTCACAATAAACGAATAACTCAAAAAGGAGGTGAAGATGCTGAAAGATGGATATTAGTATCGTCGGACCTAAAGTCTATTACGAAGTACCGATCGACTTTCCGTTGCTCGGGCGGTTCCAGATCACCGAAACTCTTGTGATAAGTTGGCTTGTAATGCTCATCATAACGCTTTTGTGCATCTGGCTCACGCACGATCTGAAGGTCGAAAACATCACGAAGAGACAGGCTTTCGCAGAAATGCTCGTAGAGATGGCCGATAAATTCGTCATCGGAAACATGGGCGATAAATTCCGCTATTTTGTTCCCTTTGTAGCTGCTCTGTTTGCAACAAGCCTTGTTTCAAACCTGATAAGCCTTTTAGGCTTCAGAAGTCCGACCGCCGATTTGAATACTGAGGCCGCGTGGGCGATCGTAGTCTTCGTCCTGATCACGTCCCAGAAGATCAAGGTTGGCGGTATAGGAGGTTACTTAAAAGGATTTACGCAGCCCATTGCGCTGCTCACGCCTTTTAACATTCTCTCCGAGCTTGCGACACCTATAAGTCTTGCTTGCCGTCATTTCGGTAATATCCTGTCCGGTGTCGTTATCAACGGACTACTCTATGCAGCGCTGGCTCTTGCCAGTTCCAAGCTCCTCGGTCTTATTCCCGGAGCAGTCGGACAGTTATTGTCCCATGTACCAATCCTTTCGGTCGGTCTTCCGGCAGTCCTGTCGGTATACTTCGACTGGTTTACAGGCGTTATGCAGGCATACATCTTCTGTATGCTGACAACAATGTATATCGCAAACGCCGCAGAGAGCTAATTGAAACTTATTAATCATTATATTTTCAGGAGGATTTTGTTATGGAATTACTCGCAAAAGGTATTGCACTTGCAGGCTGCGGAATCGGCGCCGGACTCGCTCTGATCGCCGGTATCGGCCCCGGTATCGGTGAAGGTAACGCCGTTGCCAAGGCTCTTGAAGCTATCGGACGTCAGCCCGAATGTAAAGGTGATGTAACCTCAACGATGCTTTTAGGTTGTGCGGTTGCCGAGACCACCGGTATTTACGGTTTCGTTACCGGTCTTCTGCTCATCTTCGTAGCTCCCGGCCAGTTCATGAAACATCTTGTATAATGCAAATGCATGTATAATTAGGCAGGAGGTTATAAAGCTTGAATACACTTGGATTATTAACAAGTAGCTCCTTGAGCTTTTTAGCCGAGGAGACCCAGGATCTTGTAACAATAGTTCCCTGGACTTTGATAGCACAGCTTTGCAACCTTTTTATCCAGTTGTTACTTATCAAACGTTTCCTTTTCAAGCCTATCAGAGAGATGCTTGAAAAACGTAAAGCCGCCGCTGATGCCGCTATAGTTGATGCGGAAAGGGCCAAGCAGGAAGCCCTTGATATGAAGAACAGCTACGAGACCAGTATCCAGAGTGCCAAGAGCGAAGCAGGCGAGATCATCGCCAACGCCACCAAGAACGCCGCATCCAAGAGCGACGCTATCCTTCGTGAAGCAAGCGAACAGGTTGTGGCAATGAAAGCCAAGGCAGAACAGGATATTGCTCAGGAACGCCGTAAGGCGGTTAACGAGATCAAGGATGAAATCGGAAGTATGGCCATGGAGATCGCCGGCAAGGTTATCGGCCGCGAGATCAACGAAAAGGACCATGCAAAGCTTATTGACGAATTTATAAATAATGTAGGAGCAGAATCATGACAGAGCGTGCCGGCATATACGGCGGCAGCCTTTATGATCTCGCCGCCGAAGAAAATCTCACCGAGAGCATAAAAGACCAGTTACTCGAAGTAAAGGCCATTTTCAGGGAGAATCCCGAATATCTGCGCCTGCTGTCGGAACCCGCCATCAAGAAGGCGGAACGTCTCGATCTTATTGACAAGGCGTTTGGCGGCTCCTGTGAGAAATATTTGATCAATTTTATAAAGCTTCTTTGCGAACGCGGTCTCCTCGGGGAATTCGAGGGCTGCTGCGATACATTTGTGAAACGCTTTAATGTGGACCACAATATTGCCGAAGCAGTTGTTACCAGCGCAGTCAGGCTGACGGACAGCCAGCTTGCCTCACTTAAAGCGAAGCTTGAAGCAAGAAGCGGCAAAAGTGTTTCACTTATCCAAAAGCTCGATCCGAAAGTACTTGCAGGTATCAAGGTTGAACTTGAGGGCGTACAGCTCGACGGCACGGTAAGCGGCCGCCTGTCAGGTATCGGACGTAAGCTTGACGAAGCAGTATTGTAATTCGTTCACTAATAAACTAAAGGATGGATTGGACTTATGCAATTAAAACCCGAAGAAATTTCCAGAGTCATCCGCAGCCAGATAAAATATTACGAAAACACTATCCAGCAGAATGAGACAGGTACCGTCCTGAGCGTCGGCGACGGTATCGCAAGAGCCAGCGGTCTTATCAACTGTATGGCCGGCGAACTTCTCGAATTCGAGGACGGCAGCTTCGGCATGGCACAGAACCTCGAAGAGAACAGTGTTTCGATAGTTTTGTTCGGCTCAGATGAGAATATCGGTGAGGGGCAGACGGTCAAACGTACCGGCAAGGTCGTTTCCGTACCCGTCGGCGAAGCGCTTATCGGTCGTGTCGTAAATGCACTCGGTCAGCCTATCGACGGAGCGGGTCCCATCAACACCACAGAATTCCGCCCGATTGAAAGTACTGCGCCCGGTATCTGCGAGAGACAGTCGGTTTTCGAACCCCTTCAGACAGGTATCAAGGCCATTGACTCAATGATCCCGATCGGACGCGGACAAAGAGAGCTTATCATCGGTGACCGCCAGACAGGTAAGACCACACTGGCTACCGATACCATAATCAACCAGAAGGGCAAGGATGTTATCTGTATCTATGTTGCCATCGGCCAGAAGCGTTCAACCGTTGCCAACCTTGTTGAGAATCTTCACAGAAACGGCGCGATGGATTACACCATCGTTGTAGCCGCAAGTGCTTCGGAAGCAAGCCCGCTGCAGTTTATCGCACCTTATTCGGGATGCGCGATGGGCGAGTACTTCATGTATCAGGGTAAGCACGTGCTTGTCATTTACGATGACTTAAGTAAGCACGCCGTTGCTTACCGTGCACTTTCCCTGCTTATCCGTCGTCCGCCCGGACGTGAGGCTTATCCCGGTGATGTTTTCTATCTCCACTCGAGACTTCTCGAGCGTGCCGCCAAGCTTGACAAAGAACACGGCGGCGGTTCACTGACCGCTCTTCCGGTCATTGAAACACAGGCAGGTGACGTTTCGGCTTATATTCCTACCAACGTTATTTCGATCACTGACGGACAGATCTTCCTTGATACCTAGCGTTTCCACTCATGCGATATGCCTGCCGTTAACCCCGGTATCACGGTATCCCGTGGAGGCGGAAATGCTCACATCAAGGCCACCAAGAAAGTCGCAGGTAC
>JAILIQ010000306.1 GCA_024695205.1 Lachnospiraceae bacterium | reverse complement strand
AGTAGCAGATTAACGCACTAAAGTGAATTTACGTAATATGTGCCTTTGATCTGCTGCAGACCGGATTTTTATATCGGTACGGAGGAAATGTTTTATGAAATATGACAGGATATTACATACCCCCGAGGGGGTGAGAGATATATACGGAGAGGAATGTGCACGCAAGCACATTCTCGAGACCGCTTTGCATGCAAAGATGAAACTGTACGGATTCGTAGACATCCAGACACCTACTCTGGAGTATTTCGATGTGTTCAGCGCCGAACGCGGGACTTTTGCCGCAAAGGATATGTACAAGTTGTTTGACCGCGAGGGCAACACGCTTGTTCTGCGTCCCGACATCACTCCTTCGGTCGCAAGGTGCGTGGCGAAGTATTTTAAGGATGATCCCGCACCGCACAGACTCTGCTATACAGGCAATGTGTTCATAAACAGCAGTGAACACCAGGGCAAAGCCAAGGAGATCACCCAGATGGGCGCGGAGCTTACCGGAGACGGATCGGTGGTTGCCGATGCTGAGATCCTCGCGCTGACGGTAGAGTGCCTGCTTGCATCCGGATTGAGTGAATTTCAGGTTGAAGTCGGTGAGGTAGGGTTCTTTAAGGCGGTTGTCGAGGAAGCCGGCATTAAAGCCGACGATCTTGAGGAAATGATGCTCCTGATCAATGAGAAGAATGCGTTCGGCCTTGAGGATTTTCTTGACAGGGTCGAGCTTAAAGCCGATCTTAAGGGTATATTTGCGAAGCTTCCCACGATGTTCGGAAGCGTTGACAAGCTCTCGGAATTTAAGAACATGACCCGTAACAGATCGGCTGTAGCTGCGATCGAGCGCCTTGAGAAGATCTACGAGCTGATGAAGCTGTACGGCTATGAAAAATATATAAGCTTTGATCTTGGAATGCTCAGCCAGTTTGGCTACTATTCGGGCATCATCTTCAACGCCTACACCTATGAGATCGGTGATTCGCTGATATCGGGCGGCCGTTACGATAATCTGGTCGGACAGTTCGGATGCGATACGCCTGCGGTCGGAATGGCTGTATTTGTCGACAGACTGCTGACGGCCATGATCAGGCAGGATATCGCAATAGAAGCCGGCCAGACCGTTGAGAGGGTAACCTCCGCAGAAGACGGTTTTAAGGAAAGCCTGATGAAAGTGATCGATATGCGAAAGAACGGCAGCATGGCCAGGATCGATATTGTGTGAACAGGATACGGTAAGATCCGTAAAAATGATAAACGGAGAATTCAGATGAGATATATTACTATAGCTCTTGCAAAGGGCAGACTTGCCAGACAGACCATGGGTATCCTTGAACAGATAGGGATCTCATGTGCCGAGATGGAGGACAAGGATTCGAGGAAACTGATATTTACCAATGATGAACTCGGTTTTAAATTCTTTCTCGCGAAAGCCAATGATGTTCCTACTTACGTGGAATACGGGGCTGCCGATATCGGGATCGTCGGCAAGGATACGATCGTTGAGGAAGGCAGGAATCTGTATGAGGTTCTTGATCTGAAGCTCGGTAAATGCAGGATGTGCGTTGCGGGGCCAGCAAGTGCCAGGGAATGCCTGAACAATGGCTCCATGATCAGGGTCGCGACAAAGTATCCCAAGATCGCCAAGGATTATTTCAACAACATTAAGCATCAGACCGTTGAGATCATCAAATTGAACGGTTCGATCGAGCTTGCGCCCATAGTGGGGCTGTCCGAGGTGATCGTGGATATTGTCGAGACAGGTTCGACACTGCGCGAGAACGGGCTTGAGGTACTTGAAGAGATCATGCCGCTTTCGGCAAGAATGGTTGTCAACCGCGTGAGTATGAAAATGGAGCAGGAAAGGATCGCAAAACTGATAGAAGATATGAGAAAGACGATCAGCTGATACCGTTTGGCAGAATGGATAAACGTCGGATCTGTTTTTTCAGGAGGTTTGATAAAATGAAGACTGTAAAGCTTGATGCAGGCTCCCGTGAGGAACTGCTGGTTAAATTATTGAAAAGAAGCCCTTCCCAGTACACCGAATATGAACAGAAGGTTGCGGATATCATAGAAAATATACGTATCGGCAAGGATAAGGCGCTGTTTGATTATACAAAGAAGTTTGATAAATGCGAACTTGATGCGTCAAATGTCGAGGTAACGGAAGAAGAGTTTAAAAAGGCATATGAAACGATCGATCCCGAACTGATCGCGACCATCCGCAGATCGGCCGCAAATATCAGGGAATTTCACGAGAAACAGAAGCAGCGGAGCTGGTTTGACACAAAACCCGACGGGAGCTTCTTAGGACAGAAGATAACTCCGATAGAAAAGGTCGGGGTATATGTACCCGGAGGAAGCGCCGCGCTTGCTTCTTCGGTACTTATGAATATCATTCCCGCGAAGGTTGCCGGAGTTTCACAGATCAATATGTGTACGCCTCCTTCGGCTGACGGGAGTGTATATAACGCAACTCTCGTAGCCGCAAAAGAAGCCGGCGCCGACAGGGTTTTCAAGGCCGGAGGCGCACAGGCGATAGCCGCTATGGCGTACGGGACCGAATCGATACCGAAGGTTGACAAGATCGTAGGCCCCGGCAATATTTACGTTGCGCTTGCGAAGAAAAGGGTATACGGCAATGTCGGGATAGATTCGATCGCCGGTCCGAGCGAGATACTCGTTCTGGCCGATGAGACCGCCAATCCCAGGTATGTGGCGGCGGATCTGCTGAGCCAGGCAGAGCACGATCCGCTTGCTTCCGCAATACTTATCACAACAAGTGCGGAACTTGCAGGAAAGGTTGAGAAAGAAGTAGAAAGATTTACGCAGGAACTTGAGCGGAAGGCCATAATCGGACAGTCGCTTGAAAACTACGGCTATATACTTATTGCCGATACGATGAAAGAGGCTCTCGACGCGGTCAACGAGATCGCATCAGAACACCTTGAGGTGCTGACCAAGGATCCTTTTGCTACACTTACCGGGATCAAAAATGCCGGCGCGATATTCCTCGGGCAGTATTCAAGCGAACCTTTGGGAGACTATTTTGCAGGTCCGAACCACATCCTTCCGACCAACGGCACCGCAAGGTTCTTCTCTCCTCTATCGGTTGATGATTTCATCAAGAAATCAAGCGTTATCTATTATACAAGAGACGCTCTTGAAGCGGTACATGAGGATATTGAAAGATTTGCGAAGGCAGAGGGGCTGACGGCTCACGCCAATTCCGTTGCTGTAAGATTTGAATGAAATTCATAAGGCTTAAGAAGGCCGGCTGATGAGGCTGCCTTCCCCTTTTGGGGAAGACAGCCGGATCCAGAAAGGCCGGGTGAGGTGCAATAATACAATTTCGAGGTTAAGTTTGAAAGTTCAGATGAACTTTCAAACGACTGCATCGATGTCGAGAGCGCCATCGATGCGACCATTAGATACTCACTTCGTTCGTATCATGAGGTCATAAATATGAGAACATCTTCAATAACCCGCAAAACCAAGGAGACCGACATCACGGTCGAGCTTGATCTTGACGGATCGGGCGTATCCGAAATCAGTACAGGGATAGGTTTTTTCGATCACATGCTTACAAGCTTTGCGAAACATGCGTTTATCGACCTGAAGGTAAAGGTTGACGGCGATCTGTATGTGGACGGGCATCACAGTGTCGAGGATACCGGGATCGTTATCGGTGAGGCGCTTAAAGAAGCCTTTGGCGATAAGGAGGGCATAAAACGCT
Source organism: Lachnospiraceae bacterium (assembly GCA_024695205.1). Taxonomy (GTDB): domain Bacteria; phylum Bacillota; class Clostridia; order Lachnospirales; family Lachnospiraceae; genus RUG11977. The sequence continues at coordinate 15,577 of JAILIQ010000306.1, read as the reverse complement.
ACGGAAGCTGCATCCTTCCTATGGATGAGACTCTTGTGCTGTGTGCCGTCGATATGTGCGGAAGGCCGTATTTTAACTATGATCTTAAATTTTCGATGCCGAAGATAGGTGAGCTTGACAGCGAACTTATCCGTGAATTTTTCTACGCGGTTTCGTATTCGGCTGCTATGAACCTGCATATAAAACAGCTTGACGGTACCAATTGTCATCATATCGCGGAAGCTGCGTTCAAGGCATTTGCAAAAGCCATAGATCAGGCCAAGACGGTAGACCCCCGGATCCGGGGAACTCTCTCGACAAAAGGCGTGATCTGAGGGTATTTGAGGCAATTCCCAAAATCACGGCTGTGAGCCGGGTTGGAAAGGTATTGGACAGTCTGTCGGGAGGAGAGACAAAGATATGATTTTATATCCTGCAATAGACATCAAGGACGGCAAGTGTGTCCGTCTGAAACAGGGCGATTTCGACAAGGTGACCGTGTACGGCGAGGATCCCATGGTCGCGGCACGTGATTGGCAGTCGCAGGGAGCCGTATGGCTTCATGTGATAGATCTTGACGGTGCCAGGAGCGGGCAGTCGCCCAATCTGTCGATCATCAGGAAAATTGCCGATGAGACCGGACTTAAGATCCAGACGGGAGGAGGGATCCGTTCGATCGAGGCGATAAAGAGCAGGCTTGACGCGGGTGTGTCAAGAGTGATCATCGGAACTCGGGCGGTCAATGAGCCTGAATTTGTCGACGAAGCCATAAAACAGTTCGGTGCGGACAGGATAGTAGTCGGACTTGACGGACACGGGGAATATGCCTCTATAGCCGGATGGGAAAAGGACAGTGACAAAACGATCCTTGACCTTGCGCATGATTTTGAAAAGATGGGTGTAAAATATATCATCTACACCGATATTTCAAAGGACGGAATGCTCACCGGACCGAATATATCCTACACCGAGAAGCTTATATGCGATACCGGGATCGATATCATCGCCTCCGGCGGCATAGGCTCACCTCTCGATCTGGAGTTGTTAGAGGAGATCGGCGCTGCGGGAGCGGTACTCGGCAAGTCGCTGTATGAAGGCAGGATATCACTGAAGGATGCGATACTCAGACACAGCTGAGCTGCTACAGGCAATAAATAACGGATGGGAAGGAAAGCTATCAATGAATCTGGTTGATGATATAAGGAAAAGTACAGATGCGTTCATTACGGCTCTTAACAGAGCAAATGCCGGCGCACCGACAGATGCCGCAGGCATCTGTATCGATCTTGCGGCGGTGGCAGAAGACACCGGCAACGCACCGGCACTGCAGAATAACGGTATAGACCGTATAATCTATGCGGATTATACTGAAGACGAAAGCAAACGTGAAGAATATCTCGAGTCCGCACGCGCGTTGTCAAGACTGATAGATATCCCGTTCATTTCGGGAACTTTCGTTAACCGGTTTGAAGACGTGAAGAAGGCATTTTATACGGGCGCCGAAGCGGTGATCGTATTAATTGAGAATGTGGAGGGCAAATCTTCGCTACTTAAGGAAAGTGTCGGCAGATTCGGAAAAGACGCTGTATTTATCATGAATGACCGTGTGGCTGTATCGGCTGACGGAAAAAAGTTCCTGATCGTTCCTGAAATAACGGGAGATGATGAAGCGTCCCAAAATGATGAACAAGTTAAGGCGGAGGCCGATCGTTTTGCGAAGAGCCTTGACAGGATCACTGAACTGCTTGTATCATTATATGATGATCCCGGAGAGTTCGTTTTAGCGCCCGAAAGGATCGCAGTATGTACCGGATATAACGAAACCTGTATCATGAGCCTCAAACACGATCTGGCGGACATTGGACTTAATGTCAATACATTTGCGGGAAAGATCGCTTTTGAAGAGCTGAAGACCAATTCCGACGGTCTGGTTCCGTGTATTGCCCAGGACTATAAAAACGGTGAAGTCCTGATGATGGCATATATGAACAGGGAAGCATTTGAACGGACGGTCAGGACCGGAGTGATGACATATTACTCAAGAAGCCGTCAGAGCCTGTGGGTCAAGGGCGAGACTTCCGGACATTTTCAGTATGTACGCGAATTAAAGGCGGACTGCGACAATGACACACTGCTTGCAAAGGTCGTTCAGATCGGTGCTGCCTGCCATACAGGAAACAGGAGCTGTTTCTTTAACGAGGTTTTGAAGCACGAATATACCAACAAGGATATTTCAGCGGTATTACGCGATCTGTACGGTGTTGTCTGCGACAGAAAGGTCAATCCTAAAGAGGGATCCTATACGAACTATCTGTTCAACAAGGGTATAGACAAGATCCTCAAAAAATGCGGCGAAGAGGCAACGGAGATGGTTATCGCCGCCAAGAATCCCAGTCATGAGGAACTCAAATACGAGATAGCGGATCTGCTGTACCATATGACCGTGCTCATGGTCGAGTGCGGAGTAAGCTGGGAAGAAGTAGCGACCGAACTGGCCAACAGGTGATCGCTGCCATAAACATAAAGGAGATTTATAAAATGAAGATCACAAATGAACAGAATGATATCGATTATGTCCTTTTTTCCGAGGAACAGATCAAAACAAGGGTCAGGGAACTCGGAGAAGAACTGACGCGCAGATATAACGGCAAGGAACCGGTCGTGGTATGTATCCTTAAAGGTGCATCCTTCTTCTATACGGATCTGTGCCGCCAGATAAAATGTCCGATACACATGGACTTCATCTCTGTCAGCAGTTACGGCAAGGACGCCCAGTCATCCGGTATCGTTAAGCTCGTCAAGGATCTTGACAACAATATTAAGGATAAGGATGTTCTGATAGTGGAGGATATCATAGATTCGGGACTGACTCTCAAATATCTGCGTGAAATGCTTTCATCCCGCAAGCCCAGATCGATCAGGACAGTCTGTCTTCTCGATAAATATCAGAGCCATTCTCCCGAGGTCGCAACCGATATGAAGGGCTTTAACATCGAGAATCAGTTCGTAGTGGGATATGGGCTCGATTACGCCGACTTTTACCGCAACCTGCCTTATATCGGGGTACTTAAAAAAGAATGCTATGAATAATTAAGAAGTGATCATGGATAACAATCTGAAATACAAACTTGTAATATTTGATCTTGACGGCACCCTGCTCGATACCCTTCCGGATCTTGCGGGTGCTGTTAATTATGCCCTGAAAAATAATGATCGTCCCGAAAGAACGATAGAGGAAGTACGGCGTTTTATCAGTAACGGAGTGAGAAAGCTGATCGAAAGGTCGCTTTTTGTGACAGAAGCTTCAAAGGATACCAATGATTACACGGTAACGGACCGGGGACTCTTTGATACCGTGTTTGCTGATTTTGTCGCTTATTATCTGGAGCATGTCGCGGACAATACGGTGCCCTATGAGGGAATGCGCAAGCTCGTTATGAAGCTTAAAAATAACGGGATAAAGACCGCTGTTGTCACCAATAAGCGCGAAGATGCGGCAAGAAGCCTTATGGACCGTTTCTTCCCCGGATGTTTTGATCTTGTGCTCGGTGATGTTAAGGACAGAGCCCGTAAGCCTGCGCCTGATTCGGTGCTGTACTGTATGGAGTGTCTTGGAGCGGACAGCCGGGAGACAATATATGTCGGTGATTCGGATGTTGATCTTGAGACTGCGGACAATGCCCGCATAGAGAGTATTCTTGTGACGTGGGGCTACAGAAGCCGCAGCCGGCTCATTGAGGCCGGTGCGACAAAGATCGTTGACCGGACCGATGAGCTGGAGCTGCTTTTGCTTTAATCGGTTTTTTTGGTGCTGAATCTTACCAGATTCCAGGAAAGAGGCTTTACAGTAACATTAAGCTTTCCGGGATCCTCTGACTGCGAAACGGCTGCATTGCTGCTGCCGGATACCGTTTTCGGAACGATCGTATCGGGAGCCTCAAAGGAGTTCTTCGCTTCAGGATCGTCACTGTTCAGCTCGATATGCTCAACAAAGGAACAGCCTTCAAAGCCCGAAGTATCGATACAGATACTGTATTCATCCTCTTCACTGCGGTTGATGATGAAAAGATTAAGTGAGCTTCCGTCCTCGGACCATGCACATGCGGCGTCGATGTAGGGAACACCTTCTTTGGTCGGATACTGTGATGTATCGTCGATCGCATAACCGGGGATGTCGTAGGTATCGCTTTCGACCGCAACCTGCATGGAGGTACCGCGCGCATAACGGATAAGCTGGGTGAACACATAATAGGACGCGCTCTTCCAGACATGGTCGTGATCAGATGCACACAGGGCACCGAGTCCTCCGGTCATGCAGCCGATCTTGACTCTGTCCGCGTGACGCAGGAAGGCAAGCTGGATCGAAGCCATCGAAAGGGCCTGGATCATGTCGCCTCCGGGGAACCGGAAATGCTTCATATTGTCCGGGTCATGCAGGATATATTCACGCTCGGGATTGAAACGGTAATGTACACGGTACAGATTGTGAGGACCGTAGCCCGGGTTGAGTTCGGCATTCGGACGTATCATCGCGCCGTATTCGTCAAACGAGATCATTACTTTGTGCGGTGAACGGCATTTTGACGCTATAAGATCACACAGCGCAACCTCGGTATTGATGAAGTCTTCATAGTAGAGCGAGCCGCCGAGCAGGGCCTTTAAGTCGCCGGGAGGCGCGGAGTGGTAATGGTGTACCGAAAGGTAATCAACCGATTCATAACACTGTTCAAGCACAGTCTCGTCCCATTCGGGAAAATGCTCCATAAACGGTGCCGAAGAGCCGCAGACGGCGGTTTCGATAGATGGATCTATCCATTTGATGATCTTGGAGACCTCATTGGCCCTGACGCCGTATCCGCGCGGGTCTTTTTCCCAGGAACCGAGCTGCCAGGGGCCGTCCATTTCATTGCCGAGATACCAGGTCTTTACGCCGTAGGGTTTTTCATGGCCGTTTTTACGGCGAAGATCCGACCACCAGGTACCGCCTTTGTGATTGGTGTACTCGACCGCATCCATGGCATCCTGCATCGTGCCGGTTCCGAGATTGAGCGTATACATCGGTTCGGTACCGACACATTCCGCCCACTGAAGGTATTCGTCATGACCGACTTTGTTGGTTATGTACTGATACCAGGCCGGGTCAAGGTGAACTTTTCTCTGATCCTTCGGACCGATAGAATCCTTCCAGTTCCAGCCCGAGACAAAGTTGCCGCCGGGCAGGCGTATTGCCGGCATGCCGGTATTTTTAAGCCCGTCTATAAAATCAGTTCTGAAACCAAGTCCGTTCGCCGTCGGATGCTTGGGATTGTACATGGTCCCGTTGACCATGGTTCCGATAGGCTCCAGAAATGTACTGAAAAGCCTCGGTGCGATATTTCCGATCTTAAACGAGGGATGGACTGTGATCTTTGCCTGTTTTCCCATATGGACCTCCTGTTTTGAAATGATTTGCCGCCGGGATGTGACGGATCCCGACGTATCCCGGATTTAATTGTAACATGGTGAAAAAGAGTGTCAAGTACGCGCTTTTCTCAAATTTATTTGGTGAAAATGACGAAAATCTCCATTTATTAAGAAAATATTAATTATAAGCTTGCTTTTTGCATATATGTATGTTAGCATAGCATATGGTAAATGTTGGTTTGGGAGTGGACGAAAGTTCACTCCCAAAATCTTTGTCAGATCACAGATGCGCTGCAGGGTGCATCTGAGGCAAAACTGAGAACATCGCGAGGTCAGACGGATGGCAAAAAAAGACGAATACGAAAGACGGACCGAGGAACTGCTCAAACCGATAACAGATGAGCTCGGGTTCGAGATTGTGGATGTGGAATATGTCAAGGAAGGTACGGATTATTATCTGAGATCCTATATTGACAAAGAAGGCGGGATCACGGTTGATGACTGTGAGATTGTAAGCCGCAGGCTTGAAAAGCTTCTGGATGAGAATGATCTTATTCCCGATGCGTATATCCTGGAGGTCAGCTCGCCGGGACTCGGAAGACAGCTTAAAAAAGACAGGGACTTTGTCCGCGAGACAGGCAGGATGGTCGATGTAAAGCTGTTTAAGGCCGAGGATAAGGTTAAGGAGTTTTCCGGCATTTTAAAGAGTTTTGATGCCGATACATTTACGATAACAACCGACAAGGGCGATGTTGTGACCGACAGATCGAATGTAGCCAAGATCAGTCTGAGTTTGGATTTTTGAATATAAAGGAGGAATAAGAAAAAGATGGCCGGCAATAAGGAGTTTATCGACGCGCTGGACGCAATTGAAAAGGAGCGCAACATAAGTAAGGATGTCATGATCGAAGCAATTGAGACTTCATTGCTTCAGGCATGCAAGAATCAGTTCGGAAAATCAGACAATATAAAGGTGCAGATCAACCGCAATACGGGTGCGATCGGAGTATTTGCCGAAAAAACGATCGTTGAGGAAGTTGAGGATCCCACATTGGAGATCACCCTCGATGAGGCGGTTCAGAAGTTCCCCAGAAGGAAGCTTGCCGTAGGCGATGTTGTCAATATTGAGGTCACACCCAAGAATTTCGACCGTATTTCCGCACAGAAGGCCAAGCAGACCGTTATCCAGAAGGTCAGGGAAGAGGAAAGAAAGGTTCTGTACGATCAGTATTCGGAACTCGCACATCAGGTTGTCACCGGTGTTGTTCAAAGATATATAGGCAAGAACATCAGCATCAATCTCGGTAAAGTGGATGCTATCCTCACAGAGGCCGATCAGATGCCCGGAGAGCATTTCAGGGCCAAGGGCGATGAGAGGATCAAGCTCTACGTTACAGAGGTTAAGGACAGCACGAAGGGACCGAGGATCTCGGTATCGAGAACCCATAAGGATCTGCTGCGCAGGCTTTTTGAAGCTGAAGTGGCCGAGATCGCAGACGGTACCGTTCAGATACACGGAATAGTTCGTGAGCCCGGTTCGAGAAGCAAGATGTCCGTAAGCTCCGACGATCCGAATGTAGATGCAAGAGGAGCCTGCATCGGCAATAACAGCGAGCGTGTAAATGCGATAGTCAATGAGCTCAACGGTGAAAAGATCGACATCGTATACTGGAGCGAGGATCCCGCGGAATACATCGAGCAGGCTTTAAGCCCCGCGAAGGTATCATCGGTTGAGGTTGATGAATACGAAAAAACAGCCAAGGTGATCGTACCCGATTTCCAGCTTTCGCTCGCGATAGGCAAAGAGGGACAGAACGTAAGGCTTGCCGCAAAGCTTACCGGTTACAAGATCGATATCAGAAGCGAATCACAGGTAAGAGAGGGCGACGAATTCTAAAGAGGATTGAGGACAGATGGTACCCAAGAAGATTCCCATGAGAAAATGCACCGGGTGCGGACAGCTCAAACCCAAGAAAGAGCTGATACGCGTGATCGTGACCAGTGAAGATGAGGTCGAGCTCGATGCTACCGGCAAGAAAAACGGCAGGGGAGCATATATCTGCGGTAACGCAGACTGCTTTAAGGCGGCCCGAAAGAACAAAGGTCTTGAGAAGTCTTTAAAAAGGGCGATACCTGCAGCTATTTACGATTCGTTGGAAAAGGAGTTAAGTCAGCTTGAAAGCCAGACATGATGAAACCGAACTTCCGATCGGAAGAGAAGGTCTTGAAAAAAGGATCTATTCATTGCTCGGCATAGCAAAAAAAGCCGGATTTGCGCAAGGGGGAGAATTTCTTGCCGAGAAGGCTGTTAAATCATTTAAGGCGGGAGTGGTACTGGTTGCCACAGACGCTTCTGATAATACAAAAAAGAAGTTCAGGGATATGTGCGCTTTTTATGAGGTTCCCTGTTATGAATTCGGCGATAAGGACAACCTCGGACGTGCTCTGGGCAATGAGATGCGCGCCTCGGTTGCGGTAAAGGACGCCGGGATATCAAAAAAACTGATGGAATTGTTGGACAGTCTTGATAAAGCATGAACGGGTCAGGCAGATCCGCCGATATTAAGAAGACTTGAATTAAAGAACAAAACGAGGTTAAAGAAGAATGGCCAAAATGAGGATTTATGAGCTGGCTAAAGAGCTTGGCGAAAGCAATCCGGAACTTGATACAAAAACACTGAATGCCGATATACTGAAGTTCCTTCAGGAAAACGGCAGTGAAGCAAAGAGCGCTTCGAGCGGTATTTCCGAAGAGGAAGTGGAATCGGCGCGCGCGCATTTTTGCGGAAAGAGCCAGAAGAACGTAAAAACCGTAAAAGAAACCTCCGATGAGAAGCAGAACACCCAAAGTGTTCACGAAGAGGCCAAAAAAGCGGTTATTGCGGATGTAAAGAAAGAGAACGCAGAGGCCGCAGGCAAGGTTCGTAAGGGCAAGCTGCGCGGCAAGGGCGGACAGGTTATCGTATACAGGGTTGATGAGAGCACAGGCAGGCTGATCAATGACGATAACGGAGAGGAGCTTCCGCTTATCATGGGAGCTGACAGCAATATCTACCGTCTTGACGGAACACCGCTTGCCAAATCCGGAAGCCGCGAGGCACAGCATAAGCCTGTACCCCAGCAGCCGTCCAGACAGGTTTTTGACGGACGTTCCGCAAGGGACAAGAAGAATGCCGGTTCCGTTCCGTCAAATAAGAACCAGAACGCCGGCGGAAACGGCAAAAACCAGCAGAAGGGTGCGTTGACGGATGCTCTCGGCGACAAGATGAAAGCGTTTGAATCACAGCTTGATCCAAATAACGAGAATTACGTTCCCGAGAAGAAGGAAAAGAAAAAGAGAGTATATGATCTTCCCCAGATGCCTGAGATCAGGAAGAGCGATGCCGGGGAAGAGGAAAAGAACGGTCCGGACGAGAATGTAAATACAGATATTCCCGTAAGTACCGCGACCGCCGCTGCAGAAGCCGAAGGAAACACCGGAAGAGACAATACCGAGAAGGCCCAGAGTGCTCCGGCCCGTGATGTATCACAGACCGAAAACAGAGACGACAGGAATTCGAGGGCCAGACAGACAGACGGCAGGCAGCAGGACCGTCCCGACAGAAATCCGGCAAGATACGGCAGCACTCAGAACCAGCGCGGACGTGAGACGGCAAGAGGCTTCGACGGAAGATCCCAGTCACAGTTCGGACGTGACGGAAGAGACGGACGTGACGGACGTGACGGAAGGCAGGATCAGAGATACGGCGAATCCGGAAGATACGGTAATGACAGGTTTAACAACGACCGAAATGATCGTGGTGACAGGAGTGACCGGAGTGACCGAGGTGACAGAGGTGACCGTAGTGACCGTCCCCGTTTCCAGGACAGGGACCAGCGCAACAATCCGGGCGGCAGACAGGGCGATCAGAACAGATTCGGCGGTGACCGGAGTGATCGTGGTGACAGAGGTGACCGTAGTGAGCGTAGTGACCGTCCCCGTTTCCAGGACAGAGACCAGCGCGGAACAACAGGACGTGACGGGCGTGACGGAACAAGACCTTTTGCAGACAGGAATCAGGCAGGAGGAGATAAAAATTCCGATCAGCGCAGACCGTTTACCAGAAAGAACGATAACAGGAATCCCTCGGGCGGCAGCTTGAAATCAGAGCTTGCCAACGAACTTGGCAAGAATAACCGCGCAGAGAACCTGAAAGACAGAAACAGAGATAAAAACCGCAAGGATCGCGGCAGGGACTATGACGATGACGGCTTGAAGAATGCCAAGAACAAGAAAGATCCGAATCGTAAGGGCGCATTCCAGAAACCTGTTGCCAAGCCCCCGGTACAGGAGGATGAGATCAAGACGATTACAGTACCTGAAGTGATCACAATAAAAGAGCTTGCCGACAAGATGAAACAGAATTCTTCGGCTATAATCAAGAAGCTGTTCATGGGCGGCAAGATGGTCAATGTCAATTCCGAGATAACCTATGAAGAGGCCGAGGAGATCGCACTTGACTATGATATAATCTGCGAGAAAGAAGTTAAGGTCAATATGATCGAGGAACTTCTGAAGGAGACTGAGGAAGATCCCGATACCCTTATTACCAGACCTCCCGTTGTATGCGTAATGGGTCATGTCGATCATGGTAAGACTTCACTTCTTGACGCGATCAGAAAGACCAATGTGACGGCAAGAGAGGCAGGCGGAATCACCCAGCATATCGGTGCTTACATGGTAGAGATCGGCGGAAGGAAGATCACTTTCCTTGATACGCCCGGTCATGAAGCATTTACATCGATGCGTATGCGCGGTGCCAAATCAACGGATATCGCCATCCTCGTAGTTGCTGCCGATGACGGTGTAATGCCTCAGACGGTCGAAGCGATCAACCATGCCAAGGCTGCCAATGTTTCGATAATAGTAGCCGTAAACAAGATAGACAAACCCGGAGCCAATGTTGAGAGAGTTAAGCAGGAGCTTACGGAGCACGGTCTTGTCGCTGAAGACTGGGGAGGAGATACAGTATTCGTTCCCGTTTCGGCCAAGACAGGAGAAGGCATTGAGAACCTTCTTGAGATGGTACTTCTGACGGCAGATGTACTTGAGCTCAAGGCCAATCCCGACAGACGCGCCCGCGGTATCGTTATCGAGGCCCAGCTTGATAAGGGAAGAGGTCCGGTTGCCACAGTCCTGATCCAGAAGGGTACCCTGAATGTCGGCGACAATGTTGCGATCGGTGCCGCACACGGTAAGGTCCGCGCGATGATCGACGATAACGGAAGGAAGGTTAAGACGGCAACGCCTTCGACTCCCGTCGAGATCCTCGGACTGAACGGTGTTCCGCAGGCCGGTGAGGTCATTCTCGCGGTAGCAGACGAAAAAGAGGCAAGGACGATCGCGGAAGCATTTATCGCACAGTCCAAGGAACAGCTTATCGCGGAGACCAAGGCCAGACTTTCGCTTGACGGTCTGTTCTCACAGATACAGGCAGGCGAGGTCAAGGAGCTTAACATCATCATCAAAGCGGATGTTATGGGTTCTGTTGAAGCTGTTAAGCAGAGTCTGTTAAAGCTCAGCAATGAAGAGGTTGTCGTAAGGGTTATCCACGGTGGCGTAGGTAATATCAACGAATCGGACGTTACCCTGGCTTCCGCTTCAAATGCGATCATCATCGGATTTAATGTTAAGCCCGATAATACCGCAAAGGATATCGCAGAGCATGAGGGTGTCGATATCAAGCTGTACAGAGTCATCTATGATGCTATCAACGATATAGAAGCCGCAATGAAGGGTATGCTCAAGCCTATTTATGAAGAGAAGGTCATCGGCCACGCCGAGATCCGTCAGCTTTTCAAGGCATCGGGAGTCGGAGTTATCGCAGGTTCCTATGTGCTTGACGGTAAGATCGTCCGCGGCTGCATGGCACGTATCAGACGTAACGACGAGCTTATTTTCGAAGGAAATCTTGCTTCGCTCAAGCGTTTCAAGGATGATGTAAAGGAGGTTGCCGCAGGATATGAATGCGGTCTGGTATTTGAGAGATTCAGCGATATAGCGGAGCTTGACCAGGCAGAATTTTATGTCATGGAGGAGGTGCCTCGTAAATGAGAAAAAACAGTGTTAAGATGATCAGGATAAACAGAGAGTTCCAAAGGGAACTCTCAAGCCTGATCTCAATGGAAGTCAAGGATCCCCGTATCAGCCCTGTAACTAGCGTTGTAAGTGTTGATGTGGCACCGGATCTGAAGACTTCAAAGGTATATATCAGTGTGCTCGGCGACAAGGAAGCCCAGCACAACACTCTTGAAGGTTTAAAGAGCGCAGCGTCATTTCTGCGTTCACAGCTTGCGCATAATCTGAACCTCAGAAATACTCCCGAGCTGCATTTCTACGTTGACCAGTCGATCGAGTACGGTGTCAACATGTCTCAGAGGATCAATGAGGTCATTGCGGAAGATGAGGCAATGAACGGGATGGATCCCAGCGAAGATGATGACAGGGAAACGGACGGATTTGACGAATGGGGAGAAGATCCCGATCTGAACGGTTCCGATGACGAAGAGTTTGATGATTCAGACGATTCCGAAAGTGATGAGGAGAATTGAATGACTGATAAGAACGAGATCATGTCTGCGATCGCAAATGCCGGGCGCATAGGGATCGCGGGACATATCCATCCTGACGGAGACTGTATCGGATCATGTCTTGGGCTGTACAACTACATTACCGCCAATTACAGCTGCCGGTGTGATGTCTATCTTGAAGAGATACCGCAGTGTTTCAGGTGTATTGCCGGCTGTGATGTTGTCAATTCGTCATATCCGGATGCCGAACCGTATGATGTCTTTTTTGCACTTGACTGCGGTGATATCGACAGACTGGGAAAAGCGGAGAAATATCTTAAAAATGCCGTACTTTCCTTCTGTATAGACCATCACGGGACCAATACGGGATATGCGGACAGGAACATTATCAAGCCTGATGCCGCAGCCTGTGCCGAATTACTTTACGATCTTCTCGAACCTGAAAAGTTCAACCATGATTCGGCAGAAGCCCTCTATCTTGGGATCGTGCACGATACCGGTGTTTTCAAGCATTCGAATACGACAAGACATACTATGGAGACCGCAGGTAAGCTTCTTGAATACGGTGTCAGTTCGTCAAAGATAATCGACGGTACATTCTACGAGAAAACATATCTTCAGAACCAGATACTCGGAAGATGTCTCATGGAAAGCATTCTGATGCTCGACGGAAAAGTGATCATCTCGGCGGTGAACAGAAAGGTTCAGGCTCTGTACGGACTTGAACCGAGCGACACCGAAGGGATCATCGACCAGCTCAGGGTGACAAAGGGCGTAGAGGTTGCCGTTCTGATCAAGGAAATGAATCCGCAGGTATGGCGAGTGAGCATGCGTTCATGCGAATATGTCGATGTTGCTTCCATTTGCTCAAAGTTCGGGGGCGGCGGGCATGTAAGAGCCTCGGGATGTGTCATCAACGGCTCGATGCATGATGTCATCAATGCTCTTACCAAGGAGATCGATCTTAAGCTGGCATCGGCCCGGGAATGTCCGGATACCAATAATCTTTAGGATGTGTTTTTAATTTGAACGGAATAATAAATATTTACAAGGAAAGGGGTTATACCTCGCACGATGTTATCGCAAGGCTGAGAGGTATAACCCATCAACGTAAAATGGGGCATACGGGGACGCTTGATCCGGATGCGGAAGGCGTTCTGCCTGTATGTTTGGGGACTGCCACGAGAGTATGCGATGTCATTACCGAGCATTCAAAATGCTATGAGGTGATAATGCTGCTCGGGATCGGGACCGATTCACAGGACATCACGGGGAATATCGTAAATATCGCCGACAGGCAGAAGATCGAATCCCTTGATGATGCTGCAGTAAGGGACGCAGTGATGAGTTTTGCCGGGGAGTACGATCAGCTGCCTCCGATGTATTCGGCGGTAAGAATGGGCGGTCTGAGGCTGTACGAGATCGCAAGGGCAGGACGTGATATAGAGCGTGAACCGCGGCATGTTTCGATCGAAAAAATAGAGATAGTTTCGGATATCGTCAGGGGAAAACTGTCGGATACCATGCCTTATGAGAGTCTTAAGGATGCCTCAAAGATAAAGCTGATGAAAGACAGAACCTCGGACAGTGACCGGAGATTTGCGAGATTTGCGGCTGCGGATCCTTCTGAAGCTCATCCGGTCATCCGTATCGCATTTTCGGTTAACTGCTCTAAAGGAACCTATATCAGATCCCTGTGCAGCGACATAGGTGATAAGCTCGGGGTATTCGGCTGCGTTGAAAGGCTGATGAGGACCAGAGTCAATATTTTTGACATCGATAATGCCATCACCCTGAGCGAAGCTGAGAAGCTTATGAACGAGAACTGCCTTGAAGAAAGGCTTTCAGGTGCAGAGGAACTCTTTGCCGGATATAAAAGACTCGATGTTAAGGAAAAGTATGATGATCTGCTGCTTAACGGAAATCAGCTCCATTTCAGACATTTCAAACAGTATATCACCGAACCGCCTTCGCCTGTAAGAGTTTATTTGAGCAGCGGCGAATTCCTCGGGATATACGGTTATGTCGAGGGAAGATTTAAATATACGCCGATCAAAGTGTTCATAGAAAAAGATTCCTGAAAGCAGGCAATCTGTTTTGCAGATCGGATATCCGTTCAAGTTTGGAGGCAGATTACCCGTATATACGGAGAATAACGGCTTGGTGCCGACTGGAGCAGTATGATCTGTATTTTTGACAAAGATGATTTCAGGTTTTCAAATACCGCTGTTACGATAGGCAAATTCGACGCGCTGCACATAGGACATAAGGCGCTTATAGGCAGAATGGCGGAGTATAAGAAAGCAGGCCTGAAGACAGTTGTTTTAAGGCTTGATATACCTTCCGACGGTTACCCGGGTTACTCAGGTGACTATTGTAATGCAGGTAACTGCGGTTACTTGCGTTACTCAGATAACTCAGAGGGTTCAGGTAACTTGGGTAACTCAGGGGATTCAGGCAACTTGGGTAACTCAGGGGATTCAGGCAACCTGGGTGACTCATGGCAGCAGATACGTACGGAATCCGAGAGGATCGGGATACTCGAACGACTGGGAACGGATATTTATATCAGACTTGCATTTACCGAAAAACTTGCCCGTATGAGTGCAGAGGACTTTATTAAGGATTATCTGGTCGGGAAGCTGGATGTCAGGAAGCTGATCGTCGGCGAAGATTTCAGATTCGGGCATGAAAGGCGCGGCAATATTGAAATGCTTACAGATGCCGGTCGTAAATACGGATTTGAGACGACAGAGGTTGCCAAGATCAGGATGAACGGCGAAGCAGTAAGCAGTTCGAACATAAGAAGATTATTGAAGAACGGTGAAACTGAAAAAGTCAGGGAGCTGCTTGGCGATGACCGGGACTTAAGGAACGCCGATCAAATCAGTGCTTTCCTAAAAGAGTGACCGGATGGTAACCGGAATGGTAACAAAGATATAAATAAATTTCTTGACAATTTATCAGGACGCGTATAAAATAACTAAGGTTGCGGACCTTGTCTCAGTAATTCGGTTCTCCGGCCGGTTTCTTAGATAAGGCTGACTAATATAATTCACGGAGGTAAAAAGCCATGATCACAAAGGAAAAGAAAGCAGAGATCGTTGCAAAGTACGGCAAGAACGCACAGGATACCGGTTCAACACAGGTACAGGTAGCACTTCTTACCGAGAGGATCAACGAACTCACAGAACATCTTAAGGAGCATAACAAGGATCATCATTCAAGACGCGGTCTGCTTAAGATGGTTGGTCAGAGACGCGGACTTCTTGAGTATCTTAAGAAGAACGATATCAACGAGTATCGTGCTCTTATCGAGAAGCTTGGTCTGAGAAAGTAATCTTTCGACTGTTAAAAGCGATGAACACAGCCTGTATACGCTGCAGGCTGTGTTTTATTATACACTCTTGCTTTATTGACAGAGTGGTGTTAAAATGTATATTTGTGAGACAATAGGTATTTATAATTTTAGGAGGTACGAAATGTACAAGAGTTATTCACTCGAACTTGCCGGACGTACTCTGACCGTAGACATCGGAAGAGTAGCGGCACAGGCCAACGGTGCGGCGTTTATGCACTATGGCGACACGGTTGTTCTTTCAACCGCGACAGCATCCAAGAAACC
>JAILIQ010000297.1 GCA_024695205.1 Lachnospiraceae bacterium | reverse complement strand
AGAAATCCGTGCCCGTCAAGTGGAAATTTAGTAAATATTACGTTATTGCATTTTAAAGATTTCCGAAGTATATTTTAATAGGGAGATTGGGGTTATCTTTTTAGTAGAAAGTTCGTGCGGAAAATGAAGCGTATCATTTCTTTTCTAATAATCATCTGCTTTTTCATCTGCAGTACGGGTTTTGCCGGTTTTGACATTCAACCGGCTGTTTTTGACGCGCTCTGCGATGACGATCCCGGGCTCTTCCTTCTCTCCGATACCGAAAGCGGCAATACTGACAAAAACAGCAACGATTCCGGCATTTCCGATAAAGAGGAAGACACCGCTTCCGGCGAAAAAGATCAGACCGGGGATACCAACGGCTCAGACATTTCCGATAAAAATAAAGAAAATAACGGATCGGACTCTTCCGATAAAAATACGGACAATAACGGATCAGGTGATAAGGATAAGCCGGAAAACACCAATGATCCCGAAAGCTCCGGCGAAACCGCTGAAAATACAGAACCCGGCGACAACGGTGACTCAAGCGATACCGATCCCGCCGGGGAAGAATCCGCCGATACATCCGACACCGACATAATTCCCGAACTTCCGGAGACGATAGATATTCCCATTTCCGATGATTATTTTTCGGCAACCCAGTATTCATTTCATAATACCGGCACTTATCTGAAATATTCCGGTGAACAGTTCACCGAACAGACTTCGGCTCAGGGCATAGACCTTGACGTAGCCCGTGGCTGGATGGCCTATGCGGCCGACGGTCTTGCCAAACAGCCCGTGATCGTTGCCGTTATCGATACCGGTGTTGACTATACTCATCCCGATCTTGCCGACAACATGTGGATCAACCCGCTTGAGATTCCGGATAACGGGAAGGATGACGACGGCAACGGCTATGTCGACGACATCTACGGATGGGATTTCTACAATGATGATAATACCGTCTGCCACTATATTACCGATGAATCCGGAAACAATATCGCCGATCCCGATGACTGCGACGATCACGGAACACATATCGCCGGTCTGATCGGGGCGGTAAAGGACAACAGCATAGGCATCGCAGGACTTGCTTCCGTGGGAAATGTCAGGATCATGAGCCTTAAGATCCACGGAGGCGCCAACCGCAAGGGAAAGCTCTCCGATGCGATAAAAGCCATCCGGTACGCCGAAAGCATGGGAGCCTCCGTCTGCAATATCAGCTGGGGCACATACACCTATTCGGCTTCGCTGGCTTCGGCCATCAGGAACTCCAAGATGCTTTTCGTCTGTGCCGCCGGCAATGACGGTTCAGACAATGACAAGCGCCCGATCTATCCTGCCTGCTTCGGTTTTGACAATATCATCAGTGTCGGTTTCGTCAATGCCGACGGCAAACTGCCCTTCAACTCCAATTACGGTCAGAATTCCGTAGATATAGTCGCTCCGGCTGTTGACATCATGAGCACCACCGTCGGGAGCTATTCGACAAGCAGCGGTTCTTCCATGGCGGCGCCCCAGATCAGTGCTGTTGCGGCCCTGCTGTATTCCTACGGAGGCCGCCCGTGGGCAGGAGCGGTACGCGACGCGATCCTTGGTTCCATCCGTGAACTCGACGAGCTCGAGAAGATAGTCAGATACCCCGGCATCCCCAGCCTTGCGGCAGCCGTCTACAACATAGACAGGCTTCCCCATGATTTTACGCCGCCTGATTTTTCGATCGGCATAAGCTATGACGTAAACGGTATCAAAGTCAGCTTCACTCCCACAGACCGCGGCGGTTCCGGCATCGGAACGATACGCTATCTGACCGGGACAAGGACTTATGAGGATTTCAAGAACGGTACGGAAGGGCTTGCGGTCGAAAACAACACGCTCTACCTTGCAAAACCGGGAATCTATACATTCCTTGCGGAAGACAGGGCCGGCAACTATCTCGTGAAATCCTTCCCGATCATGGACGATATCATTCTCCCGAATATTTGCGACGCATTCCTCACCATTGACGGCGTCGCATCACAGATGTCCGTATCGGCACACGTTTCAGATCTTCACAGCGGTATACGTACCGTCAAATACCTTCGCGGAAGACATTCCGCTGCCGATTTCAAAAGTGCCTCAGCCGGAACGGTTCTCATTCCCGATGATGACGGCCTTGTAAGCTTCATGGTCTCGGAACAGGGTTCCTACACGATCTTCGCATCGGACAACCGCGGCAATACAGCCACAGCTACGGTCATGGCCTACACCAGACCGATTATCGCTGCCGTCAATAACGACAACGAAACGCAGTCACTGAGTGCGGGCATTAACAGCTCCACCCGGCTCATACTGATAAAGGCCGCTCCGTAACCGCAGATCCGCGGCATTTGCCGTCTGAAACAAAACTGCCTCAAAGAGGTTAATCGGATGTTTAAGAAAAAGGACATTATCATTTACATTACGGTGCTGCTCCTTGCAGGGGCAGCATATCTTATATATGCCGGTATGCATAAAGAAACCGGCAGTACTGTACGTGTCACGGTCGACGGCGTGCGCATCGGCGGCTATCCTCTGACCGCAGAACGAAAGATACCCGTTACCGGACGTTACGGAGGGGAGCTTACTCTTGTTCTGTCAGGCGGGAAGGCACATGTAGAAGCCTCTTCATGTCCCGACAAGATATGCGTGAAGCATTCCCCCGTTTCGCATGCCGGAGAAAGCATAATCTGTCTGCCGAACAGGATAGTCATAGAGATCGTATCCGAAGAAGACGCTGTGATTGACGCTGTCTCACAGTGATCCCGGCACACGGTCTTCACCCGGAGAAGCACTCTGACGCCCCGGGAAACTGTCCGAAAATCTGTCCAACCCGTCTCACAGCAGTGTGATTCGGTGAAATTACCTCCAGAAAGGTTTATTTATGGGTCCTTCCGAAAACAAAACGCGCCGCGTAGCGCTTCTTGGTGTCTTTACCGCTCTTGCGTTCATCCTGGGATTTATCGAATCCCTGATCCCTTCCTTCACGGGCATCCCAGGTGTCAAGGCAGGCTTCGCCAATATTGTCACGATGGTGGCACTGTACCTGTTAAATGATCGTTACAATACCCTGAATTTCGTTAAAAAAAGGACTGCACGATCAATGTCGCACAGTCCCGAAAAATATGTACCTTCTGTTTACAGTCTGCTCTCAGCTCTCGGCATCTCGGCCGCCAGGATCATTCTTGCCGGTCTTTCCTACAGCGGCATGTCCGCAGCCATCTACGGACTTTCCGGAGCTGTATTCAGCCTCACAGTCATGTTCTTTCTGGCAAGAGCACGCGTATTTTCAGTGACCGCAGTCAGCGTCGCCGGCGGAGTCGCTCATAATCTCGCCCAGCTCCTGCTTGCCTGCCTGATGCTCGGAAACGCCGTGATCTACTATCTTCCCGCTCTGATCGTCTCAGGGCTTGCTGCAGGTCTCATCATAGGGATCATAGCCGCATTGCTCATAAACCGGTTATCACTGCTGGCAGAATGAGCATATGTTCTTTTCGATACGGTTTTTGATCACAGTATTCGCTTCCGTTTCATGTCAGTCTGAGAATCGCTGCCCTTCCGCAGATCTTACTCAGCCGTCTTCATCGCTTCGATCGCAGAGATCTTCGTCGCCCTGACAGCAGGGAAAAATCCCGAAAGGATACCTACAAGCATCGCAAATGCCGCTCCGGCAAAAGGAAGCCATATAGGAATGTATGACAGCGTCTGTCCGGCTGTATCTCCTCCGACGCCCAGGAAGCCTGACATCAGCGAAGCACCGTATTTATTGATAAAGGTCGAAGCCAGATAGCTTAAACCGATTCCCACCAGTCCTCCGATCAGACCGATCATGCCCGCCTCGAAGAGGAAGAGCTTGCGCACGTCGGAAACACGGCATCCGAGCACCTTCATGATACCGATCTCCCTGGTACGCTCATATATCGACATGATCATCGTGTTGGCGATATTGATCGCGGATACAAGCATCGCAACACCGCCGATCGCGCCGAGCACGATCTCCATCATCCTCGCGGTATCCTGCATGGGCTTGATGTACTGCATGTTGGACTCAGACTTAAGGCCCATCTTTTCTATCTCATCCTGAACGTCGGTAACATAATTCATATTATCGACATTGATCCTTATATTCTCATACGAATCAAGTGAAGCCAGAGCCTTCTTACGGTCGTCGATCTTCAGCGTATTGGCATACTTTGTATAAAGATCCTTGTACATATCGATATCGATAAATATCGACCAGTCGGCTTCCGAATATCCGCCTTCATCACCCGCACCTATCATTACACGCTTGTCGAGCTTATACTCAAATTCCTTCTTGCGGGGATTCGGCTGATAATTCTGGAATTTAAGAGTGATCTTGTCTTTCGTCCAGTCAATCTCTTTTGTCTGGGAAGATCTTCCTCCCCAGTAATAAAACTCTTTATTGACCTGCGAACCGATATAAACCGTACTGCGCGCATCCTCTTTTGTCGGATAGCTTCCGTCCTCCAGGGCAGGATAACCGAATTCCTGATAGAACGACATGTCCA